>NZ_SNMT01000029.1:0-47766 GCF_013350575.1 Salmonella sp. SG203 | reverse complement strand
CAATTTATAACCATGAACGGCCACACCTGGCCCTGAAATACAAAACGCCCGATGATGTTCATCAGGCGTTTTACAGACAAAAAACTGTCAACCTATATCAGGACTAGTCAAAGTATTACCGGGTAGCAAGCGCCTCGTGAATGGCTGGAATAAGCTGCGGTCCAGCATAAAAACGATTAAAACCTGTATGGCCTCGCCACTATACGTGATTCCGTTATCAAGAGAGGCTGTAAAATTGAGAAAATATATATTTTACGCAAATGTAGAGGGTACTATTTTAGTCTGCGATTAACCGCTGCGGATGGGTATAAATCGTCGCCCGACCCGGCTTACAGAACCCCACCAGCGTCAGATTGCAGCGTTCAGCCACCTCGACCGCCAGCGTCGTTGCGGCAGAGACGGCAAACAGAATTTCAACGCCGCACATCGCGGACTTCTGCACCATTTCGTAACTCGCGCGACTGGAAACCAGCGCCGCGCCTTGCCGCCATTCCTCACCTTCCGTAGCGCGGCGGCCGAGCAGTTTATCCAGCGCAACGTGGCGTCCGACATCTTCATGGCCCCCCGCCAGTTCACCCGACGGCATGACCCATGCCGCAGCGTGCGTACAACCCGTCAGCTTACCCGTCGGTTGAAAATCATTCAGATGTTTTAACGCGCGATCAAGGTTACCGAGATTAAACGTTTGGCTAAACGGCAGCGGTTGCACCGGCTTACCGATGTCATTGAGCTGTTCCACGCCACATACGCCGCAACCGGTACGTCCGGCCAGCGCGCGACGACGCGCTTTCAGCCCCATAAATCGACGGCTGGAAAGATCAATCTGCACTTCAAGTCCGTTACAGGACGGCACAACGTCCATACCATAGATTTCACGCGGGCTGTCAATGATCCCTTCCGACAGAGAAAACCCTATTGCGAAATGCGTCAGATCTTTCGGAGAGGCCATCATAACGACATGCGAAATACCGTTATACACCAGTGCCACTGGCACTTCCTCGGCAACATCATCAAGTTGGGGGGACTGCAAATCCTCGCGTTTCCAGAGAGTCAACTGGCGTGAGGTTGTGAAATCAGTCACATTTAGGACTTCTTCAGACAGTATATTGTTCACTTTCTTTTAACCATATAAGAACACACACACCAACATTATGGTATTCTGTTACAACTCCTCCCGGATGGAGGAAAATTTATCCAATTCTGAACCTTTGCGGGCCCGTCCGCAAAGAAAAATAACAACCACTCCCTGAGCGTTTCGGATAGAGAAATGTGAAAGAGAAGTGACAATGTCGAAACAAGGAGCAAACCATGCAGGTCAGCAGAAGGCAGTTCTTTAAGATCTGCGCTGGCGGTATGGCAGGCACCACGGCGGCGGCACTGGGCTTCGCGCCCGGCGTAGCGCTAGCGGAAACACGGCAATATAAACTGCTGCGCACCCGCGAAACCCGTAACACCTGCACCTACTGTTCCGTTGGCTGCGGGCTGTTGATGTACAGCCTCGGCGACGGTGCGAAAAACGCCAAAGCATCTATTTTCCATATCGAAGGGGACCCGGATCATCCGGTAAGCCGTGGCGCGCTGTGCCCGAAAGGGGCCGGTCTGGTGGACTTTATCCACTCTGAAAGCCGCCTGAAATTCCCGCAATACCGCGCGCCGGGTTCAGATAAGTGGCAACAGATCAGTTGGGAAGAAGCGTTTGACCGCATCGCTAAACTGATGAAGGAAGATCGCGACGCCAACTATCAGGCGCAGAACGCCGAAGGCGTTACCGTTAACCGCTGGCTCACCACCGGGATGCTGTGCGCTTCCGCATCCAGTAACGAGACGGGTTATTTAACGCAAAAATTCTCCCGCGCGCTGGGTATGCTCGCGGTCGACAACCAGGCGCGTGTCTGACACGGACCAACGGTAGCAAGTCTTGCTCCAACATTTGGTCGCGGTGCGATGACCAACCACTGGGTCGACATCAAGAACGCCAACCTCGTCGTGGTGATGGGCGGTAACGCCGCAGAAGCTCACCCGGTCGGGTTCCGCTGGGCGATGGAAGCCAAAATTCACAACGGCGCGAAGCTGATTGTGATCGATCCGCGCTTCACGCGTACCGCGTCGGTGGCCGATTTCTATGCGCCAATACGCTCTGGTACTGACATTGCCTTCTTGTCAGGCGTGATGCTGTATCTGCTGACCAACGAAAAATACAACCGTGAATACACCGAGGCCTATACCAATGCCAGCCTGATCGTGCGTGAAGATTTTGGCTTCGATGATGGTCTGTTCACCGGCTATGACGCAGACAAGCGGCAGTACGATAAAACCAGTTGGCACTATGAGCTGGACGAAAACGGTTTTGCCAAACGCGATACGACACTGCAACACCCGCGCTGTGTCTGGAATCTGTTGAAACAGCATGTCTCGCGCTATACGCCGGACGTGGTAGAAAATATCTGCGGTACGCCGAAAGCGGACTTCCTGAAAGTGTGCGAGTACATTGCAGAAACCAGCGCAAAAGATAAAACCGCGTCGTTCCTGTACGCGCTGGGCTGGACGCAGCATTCCATCGGCGCGCAGAACATCCGTACTATGGCAATGATCCAGCTTCTGCTCGGTAACATGGGGATGGCCGGCGGCGGCGTTAACGCCCTGCGCGGTCACTCCAATATTCAGGGACTGACCGACTTAGGACTGCTGTCGCAAAGTCTGCCGGGCTACCTGACGCTGCCGAGCGAAAAACAGACCGACCTGCAAACCTATCTGGCTGCCAATACGCCGAAGCCATTGTTGAAGGATCAGGTCAACTACTGGGGCAACTATCCGAAATTCTTCGTCTCGATGATGAAGGCCTTCTTTGGTGATAAAGCGACAGCGGAAAATAGCTGGGGCTTTGACTGGCTACCGAAGTGGGACAAAGGGTACGATGTACTGCAGTACTTCGAGATGATGAAACAGGGCAAGGTCAACGGCTATATCTGCCAGGGCTTTAACCCGGTGGCCTCATTCCCGAACAAAAACAAAGTGGTCGCGTCGCTTTCCAAACTGAAGTACCTGGTGACTATCGATCCGCTCAACACCGAAACGTCCACCTTCTGGCAAAACCACGGTGAGTCGAACGACGTTGATCCCGCAAAAATCCAGACCGAAGTGTTCCGTCTGCCTTCCACCTGTTTTGCCGAGGAAAATGGTTCCATCGTTAACTCCGGTCGCTGGTTACAGTGGCACTGGAAGGGCGCGGACGCCCCGGGAATTGCCATGACCGACGGCGAAATCCTCGCCGGTATCTTCTTACGCCTGCGTAAGATGTACTCTGAACAGGGCGGCGCCAACCCGGAACAGGTGCTGAATATGACCTGGAACTACACCAAACCATACGAACCCGCCTCTGAAGAAGTGGCGATGGAAAGTAACGGTAAAGCGCTGGCCGATCTTATCGACCCGGCAACCGGCGCGGTGGTGGTGAAGAAAGGTCAACAGCTCAGTTCGTTCGCGCAACTGCGCGATGACGGTACGACGTCCAGCGGCTGCTGGATTTTCGCCGGTAGCTGGACGCCGGAAGGCAACATGATGGCGCGTCGTGATAACGCCGACCCGTCTGGTCTCGGCAACACGCTGGGCTGGGCATGGGCATGGCCGCTTAACCGCCGCATCCTCTATAACCGCGCCTCCGCCGATCCGCAGGGTAATCCCTGGGACCCGAAACGTCAGCTACTGAAATGGGAAGGCGGAAAATGGGCCGGATGGGATATTCCGGACTACAGCGCCGCCGCGCCCGGCAGCGACGTCGGACCGTTTATCATGCAGCCGGAAGGGATGGGCCGCCTGTTTGCTATCGATAAGATGGCGGAAGGGCCGTTCCCGGAACACTACGAACCGTTTGAAACGCCGCTGGGCACTAACCCGCTGCACCCGAACGTTATCTCTAACCCTGCCGCCCGTATCTTTAAAGACGATGCCGACGCGCTGGGTAAAGCGGATAAGTTCCCGTATGTCGGAACCACTTACCGTCTGACCGAGCACTTCCACTACTGGACCAAGCACGCGTTGCTTAACGCTATCGCCCAGCCGGAACAGTTTGTGGAAATTGGCGAGAAGCTGGCGAATAAGCTCGGTATCGCGCATGGCGATACCGTGAAGGTCTCCTCGAACCGCGGCTATATCAAAGCCAAAGCAGTGGTGACCAAGCGTATTCGCACGCTGAAAGCGGACGGCAAGGATATCGATACCATCGGTATTCCTATTCACTGGGGCTACGAAGGTGTAGCGAAAAAAGGCTTTATCGCCAATACGTTAACGCCTTTCGTCGGTGATGCGAACACGCAAACGCCGGAGTTTAAATCCTTCCTTGTGAACGTGGAAAAGGTGTAACGGAGACGACCTATGGCTTATCAATCGCAAGACATCATTCGTCGTTCCGCCACTAACGGTTTCACCCCCTCGCCCCAGGCGCGGGACCACCAGGAAGAGGTGGCGAAACTCATCGACGTCACCACCTGTATCGGCTGTAAAGCGTGTCAGGTGGCGTGCTCCGAGTGGAACGACATCCGTGATGAAGTGGGCAATAACGTCGGGGTGTATGACAACCCGGCTGATTTGACCGCGAAATCCTGGACGGTGATGCGCTTCTCGGAAGTGGAACAGAACGACAAACTGGAGTGGCTGATCCGTAAGGATGGCTGTATGCACTGCGCCGATCCAGGCTGCCTGAAGGCCTGTCCGGCGGAAGGGGCGATCATTCAGTACGCTAACGGTATTGTCGACTTCCAGTCCGAGCAGTGTATCGGCTGCGGCTACTGTATCGCTGGCTGCCCGTTCAACGTGCCGCGCCTCAACCCGGAAGACAACCGCGTCTATAAATGTACGCTGTGCGTTGACCGTGTGGTGGTCGGCCAGGAACCGGCCTGCGTGAAGACCTGTCCAACCGGCGCCATTCATTTTGGCTCGAAAGAGGATATGAAAACGCTGGCGGGCGAGCGGGTGGCGGAACTCAAAACCCGTGGTTATGACAACGCGGGTCTGTACGATCCGGCGGGCGTAGGCGGTACGCATGTCATGTACGTGCTGCATCATGCCGACAAGCCGAATCTGTATCACGGTCTGCCGGAGAACCCGGAAATCAGCGAAACCGTTAAGTTCTGGAAAGGCGTCTGGAAACCGCTCGCCGCGTTCGGTTTTGCCGCGACCTTTGCCGCCAGCGTCTTCCACTATGTCGGCGTCGGCCCGAACCGCGCGGAAGAGGAAGATGACAACCTGCATGAAGAGAAAGACGAGGTGCGCAAATGAAACGACGTGACACCATCGTGCGCTATACGGCGCCGGAACGCATCAACCACTGGATCGTCGCCTTCTGCTTCGTGCTGGCGGCGGTGAGCGGGCTGGGCTTTTTATTCCCATCCTTCAACTGGTTGATGCATATCCTGGGTACCCCACAACTGGCGCGAATTCTGCACCCGTTTGTGGGCGTGGTTATGTTTGCCTCGTTCATCATCATGTTTTTCCGTTATTGGCACCACAATCTAATCAATCGGGATGATATCTTTTGGGCGAAGAATATTCGTAAGATCGTCGTCAACGAGGAAGTGGGTGACACCGGGCGTTATAACTTCGGTCAGAAATGCGTATTCTGGGCGGCGATTATCTTCCTGGTGCTGCTGCTGGTAAGCGGGGTAATTATCTGGCGTCCGTACTTTGCGCCTGCTTTCTCAATCCCGGTGATCCGATTCGCGTTAATGTTGCATTCTTTTGCCGCAGTAGCGTTAATTGTGGTTATCATGGTGCATATCTACGCCGCCCTTTGGGTGAAAGGCACCATTACCGCGATGGTGGAAGGCTGGGTAACCCGGTCGTGGGCGAAGAAACATCACCCACGCTGGTACCGAGAAGTCCGCAAGACAACGGAAAAAGAAACTGAATGAGTATTCGCATAATCCCGCAAGATGAGCTGGGGTCGAGCGAGAAACGTACGGCGGATATGATTCCGCCGTTATTGTTCCCTCGACTCAAAAACGTCTACAACCGCCGCGCCGAACGTCTGCGCGAGCTGGCTGAAAATAACCCGCTGGGCGATTACCTGCGCTTTGCCGCGCTTATCGCGCACGCGCAGGAAGTGGTGCTGTACGACCATCCGCTGGAGATGGATCTGACCGCACGCATTAAAGAAGCGAACGACCAGGGCAAGCCGCCGCTGGATATCCACGTGCTGCCGCGTGATAAGCACTGGCAAAAACTGCTGCATTCGTTAATTGCCGAGCTAAAACCCGAGATGAGCGGCCCCGCGCTGGCGGTGATTGAGAACCTGGAGAAAGCCTCAGAGCAGGAGCTGGAGCAGATGGCCAGCGCGCTGTTTGCCTCGGATTTTGCCTCCGTCAGCAGCGATAAAGCCCCCTTTATCTGGGCCGCGCTCTCCCTTTACTGGGCGCAAATGGCCAGCTTGATTCCAGGCAAAGCCCGCGCGGAATACGGTGAAGCGCGCCAGTATTGCCCGGTGTGCGGTTCGATGCCGGTCTCCAGCATGGTGCAGATCGGCACCACGCAGGGGCTGCGTTATCTGCACTGTAACCTGTGCGAAACCGAATGGCACGTCGTGCGCGTAAAATGCAGTAACTGCGAACAGAGCCGCGACTTACACTACTGGTCGCTGGAAAATGAGCAGGCTGCGGTGAAAGCCGAAAGCTGCGGCGATTGCGGGACTTACCTGAAGATTCTCTATCAGGAAAAAGACCCGAAAGTGGAAGCAGTGGCCGACGACCTCGCCTCGCTGGTGCTGGACGCGCGCATGGAACAGGAAGGGTTCGCCCGCAGTTCCATCAACCCGTTCCTGTTCCCGGGGGAAGGGGAATAGGTTTTTTACTCAGACCGGGCGAAGTTTGCCGTCCGGTCTACAAGTGATACGGCGTGATCACTCCCGGAATATCGGCAAAGTCTTTTGTATTACGCGTCACAAGCTCACAACGATGGACTTGTGCAGTGGCCAGAATGATCGCATCCGGGAGTTTCATGCCATACTCCTGCCTGACAATGACGCTTCGCTCCGCGATTTCCTGTGTTACGCCAATAATATTGAACGCACTTAATGCAATGCGCGTGCGGTTTTCCTGATGATATTTCTTAGCACCCACCATCACTTCCATCCATGTGATAAGGCTAATCGCATTTTGTGGCGGATACGCTTCCAGCGCATGTTTCGCTTCAATTCGACCGCTAAACAGGTCGATGAGGATATTGGTATCAAAAAGCGCAGACCCTTTGACCATTACCATTCCTCACGAAGTTTACGTTGGTATTCAACGCCATCTTCCTCACAGCCTTGCCAGAGCCCCAATGCTTTCGAAATTGTGGTCTCAGCCCGATCCTGTCTTTCCAGATACTGCTCAACGGCCTCCCGCAAGAGTTCTGCACGAGGTAGGTTGCGTTGCACCTTGAGATCGTCAAGCCGTTTAATCACATCGTCTGATAAATCGAGTAAAATTCTGCCCATATCCATCCCAGCCATCATACTCACATATACCTCCAGTATATCATTCGCGCTTATTTTTCAAACAACATACACCTGAGACTGACGAGAAAATAGTTATTACGCGAACGATTTTTATTTTTGCGAGCCGCTTTCCAGAATCGTACGCAGCCCAATTTTCCCATTTTCATTCGTACCAAATCGAGTTATAAAACTGTATATCCATACAGATAAAGGCAATGAAAAATGGCACTGGAAAGCGGGATTGCGCAGTTAGTGGAGGAATTTATCGCGGCGGGACGCCCCTCTTCTCGCGAACAGAATATTGATGACCGGAGGGCGGGCTACATCGCCAGCACGACGCTGGCAGGAGAAACAGAAACCCGCGTCCAGGTTGAAGATATTGAACTCGATGCCATGACGTTTCGCGTGGTTTCGCCGCTCAATGCCACAGGGAAATTACCCTGCATCATTTATTATCATGGTGGCTGCTTTGTCAGCGGCGGTTTTGCCACTCACGATAACCAGTTAAGGCAGTTAGCTTTTTACAGCCGTTGTCGCGTGATTGCGGCACAGTACCGACTTGCACCAGAGCACACCTTCCCGGCCGCACATAACGATGCCGAAACCGGAGCCAATACTATCTGGAAATATGCCCAGAAACTGGGGATAGATCGCGAGAACATTACGCTTGCCGGTGACAGCGCGGGTGGGCATCTGGCGCTGGTCACCGCGCTACGCCTGAAAGCCGCCCGTCAATGGCAACCTGCACAGCTGATTCTGATCTACCCCATGCTGGACGCAACCGCCAGGTTTGCGAGCTACACCTGTAATGGGCTGGATTACATTATCACGCGTGACACGCTGCTTTCAGGCTACGAGATGTATATGCCGCGAACCGATCCACTGCATCCTGAAGCCAGTCCGCTCTGGCGTGAGGACTTCGCCGGACTGCCATCCACGCACATCATTACTGCCGAATTCGACCCACTGCGCGATGAGGGCGAGGCCCTGTATCAACGGTTCCAGGAACAGGGTGTGGAATGTACTTGCCAGCGCTATCTCGGTGTCATCCATGGCTTTTTCCAGCTCGGAGGCGTGAGCCAGGCGGCACGAAGCGCCATGCGAGATGTGGCCTGGCGTGTTGTAAGCCCATCAACAGGCAAAATGACCTAAAATTCAATTTTGTTTTCAACTTGAAAACTGGATAACGTTGCGCTAAATTATTTTCAGGTTGAAAACTTTGTAATGGAACGACATTGTGCATGTTATCAGCCGAAAACCGTTCAATGAAGCGATGCTCATGTATCCAAACCATGAGCTTGCTCTCACTGAGTTGCTGAATGTTCTGGAGAAAAAAACATTCACTCAGCCTGAAGAGATGAAGCGGTATATTCCTTCACTGGATAATTTTAAGTACAGAGATAAATGGTGGGTGATTGATGTTTCTGGTAACAGCCTGAGACTCATTTCCTACATAGATTTCAGGTTACATAAGATATTTGTGAAACATATCGTTTCCCATGCCGAATATGACAAACTGACCGCATATGATCGGGGTAATAAAGAATGAGAACTCATCGTCAGATGGATGCAACCAGCGCAAAAAAGATCGTTGATACCTTCAGCGATGCGGTAAAAAGCGTCCCACTGATGGGGGAAGACCGAAATGACAATGAGTATCGCAGGGCACTAGCGCTAGTGGAGTTTCTGGTCGACCACGACGATCTTGAAAACCCACTATTTGAATTGCTCTGTGCCCGAATCAGTGAATACGAAAAACATGCGCCGGAATTCAAAGCACTCAACCAACACCTGGAGAAAACGCCCCCTGGCGTTTCAGTATTGCGAACGCTCATGGATCAATACGGTCTCAAAGCAGCAGATCTTGCCAACGAACTTGGTTCTAAATCGAACGTCAGCAACATCTTAAATGGCCGCAGAGCACTAACGGTTAATCATATTAAAGCGCTTACACAACGCTTCAAACTACCAGCAGATGCCTTCATCGAGTAGTTGGAGATGTCCAGCTACTCCTCCTCATTCCCGCCCTCTTCATACGGGCCGAACGGTTTCGCAGGTAGTACGATATAAATGCCTTCGAAAATTGCCCCAGCGGTCTCGCCGCCCAACAGTTCAACCTGCAACTGGACACGCGCTTTTTTACCCCGCGCCAGCCTGTCCAAATCACCGCTTAGCGACCCCAAATCAGCCACGGCGTTTGGCTTTCCGCTAATGGGTTTACTGTAGCGAATATGGGCGTCAGCAAGAATAATCGTCCCGCCCAGGTGGCGTTCACGGAGCATCAGCCAGATAAGTCCCCATCCGGTCAACGTCGCCAGGGAGAACAGGCTGCCGGCAAACACCGTGTGATGCGGATTTTGATTACCGGTTTCCGGCATCGTGGTGATAAATTTTTGCCCGGTGTACTGCTGAATGCGCACCCCCATCTTTTCACTCAATGGAATGTGCTCATACCAGGCCTGCTGAAGCTGCCCGCACCAGTCGCCGCGATGCAGGATATCATCCAGCGATGCTACCGGTTTAATCATCAGAAAATGGCGGATTGGCGTGGTTGTGGGCGTAGTAATCTCCCCCTGATTGACAAACCCGAGTTTGGCAAAGAACTCAACCGCATCTTCGCGCGCGCTGCAGGTGACGCGCTTAACGCCTTCCTGGCGGGCGACAGACTCCAGGGTCATCGCCATTAATGTCCCCAGCCCTTTATCCTGTACCGAGGGATGTACAGCCATAAAACGGATAGACGCCTCGTTATCTGCATTGATATACAGGCGGCCCACTGCAACTAAATTTCCTTCTTCGTCCACCACCATTTGATGGTGCGCCAACGCATCCCAGCCATCCCGCTCCGACCCTTTCGGCTGGTGCAGCGGTTTACGCAGCATCTCCCAGCGAAACTGGTAGTAACGTTCTAATTCTTCTTCTGTTTGCGGAACTCGAAGGTGATACATAGCCGTACTCTCTCTTGTTATCCGCGGCCACGCCGGAAGCTGACTCATACCTGGAGCCAGAATGTCACGGGGCCGTCATTAACCAGCTCAACCTGCATATCGGCAGCGAAGCGTCCGGTTTGCGTGTTTATCGCCTGCTGGCGGCAGCGCTCGACAAAATATTCATAAAGCGCCTGCGCGCGATCCGGCGCAGCCCCGCCGGAAAAGCTTGGTCGCATACCACGCTCGGTATCTGCCGCCAGCGTAAACTGCGACACCACCAGCACGCTGCCGCCAGCCTGTTGTACATTCAGATTCATCTTGCCGTCAGCATCGCTGAAGATACGGTATCCCAGCACGCGCTCGCACAGACGATTCGCTTTTTGTTCGTCATCTTCTTTTTCGACACCCAATAACACCAAAAGTCCTGGGCCGATTTTACCCGTCACCTCGTCCTCCACGGTGACGCTGGCACGGGTTACGCGTTGAATTAATGCAATCATGGTTGGTCAGCTTCTTCTTGTTCTGCGGCTTGTTTGAGTTTTCGGTATTCCCCGAGAGTGACAGTTATTTCTGCGCCAAGCAAGACTATACACCAGGTCCAGTATACCCAGACAAACAGGATAGGGATCACTGCCAGTACGCCATAAATGAGCTGATATGACGGGAACATGGTGATATAAAGCGCGAAACCTTTCTTTCCGGCCTCGAACAGCAACGCTGCGACAAACGCGCCGACAAGGGCGTCACGGTTCGGTACGCGAGTTGTTGGGACAATACTGTAAAGTAACCAGAATGAGATCCACGAGAGCAGCAGCGGAAGGATGCGCAATACATTGTCGATGACCGTATTCAGATCGCTGGCCCAGCGTAAAGAAAGCAGGTAGGAGCTGATCGCCAGGCTGGCGCCAGCGAGAAGCGGGCCGAGCGTGAGGATCATCCAGTACACCGCAAAAGAGTACACTTTTGGCCGTGTGCGTTTGCTGCGCCAGATAGTGTTTAAGGCGCTATCAATGGCGTACATCAACAGCAATGCCGTCACAATCAGTCCACAGGCGCCCACCGCCGTCATTTTGTTGGAGTTAGCGACAAACTGCTCAATATAGCGCTGAATCACGTCTCCGGTGGCTGGCATAAAGTTAGCAAAAATAAAATGGCGTAACTGAATGCTGACATCAGAAAACATCGGAAAAGCAGCGAAAAGGGCAAAAACGACGGCAATAAGCGGTACTAAGGAGAGTAATGAGACATAAGCGAGATTTCCCGCCAGAGTCGTCATATTATCCTCATCGATACGCTGCCATAATAGCTTGAGCCAGGCCCGAACAGGGCGCGTATGGCGTCCAGCTTTTTGGTGAACGGTTTTTAGCATAACAGCTTCGCGAAATAGTCAGGGATGGTGGCTTTATCCTTCACCAGAATGCTGGTGATCCCCAACTGGTTGGCCCCTTCTATATTATCGGCATTGTCGTCGAAAAAGACCGCATCGGCAGCGGAAAAACCTTCTTTCTGCAGGACGTGCTGATAAATACGCGCTTCCGGCTTACGCATTCCCAAATCCTGCGATAAATAGATATGGTCGGCGGCAGCGCGCACCTCCGGGTATTCCTCCGGCCAGAAGTGGGTATGCAGTCGGTTAGTATTGGATAGCACCACCACGCGATGCCCCTGCTCGCGCAGTTTATGCATGATAGCAATCACTTCGGGCCGTAATCCGACAAATACCGCCTGCCAGCCGTGCGCAAATTGTTCATAACTGAGCGATAACGCCATTTCATGACAGAAAGCTTCAGCAAACGCTTCGTCCGTTATCTCACCGCGTTCATGTTGGTGAAAAGTCTCGCCCATCGTAAATTTTTGCTTCAGCGAAGCCAGCGGTACTCGACTCAGATCGCTCCACACACCTAATACGCGGTTAAAGTCGATGTCGACAATCACATTACCTAAATCAAAGATGTAGAGCATGTCATTCTCCTTGCTAACCGGGGATGAATAACTGTAGCGGGAAAGGAGAAGTTTGACTATGTATCCCTTTATAAATCAATTAACAAAAAGACAATAGAAACGCAGACGATGTTCAATATCGCCTGCATCACAGCGCCGTTTTATTGGCTGGATAAAGCGCTGACGCGACCATCCGGCGCAAGGGCGCTTGTCACGCTGAAACGGCGTCGTCCAGCGAAGGACTCACCTGAACCACTTCGATTTGCTGGGATTGAAGTAAATTCTGTAATGCCGGACCGGGATACTCGTCCGTAAACAGAGCGGTAATCTGTGACACATTGCCGATCTCAACCGCCGCAGAAGCATGGTATTTCGTATGATCGGCGGCCAGCAGAATATGTCGCGAGTGGGCCATCATGGTTTTCACTACGCTGGCTTCGTTGACATCAAACTCCAGTAACGCGCCATCGCTCTCTATCGCGCCTACGCTGGTGACGAGATAGTCAGCCCGGAACCCCGCCACAAACGCCGCCGCGGATGGCCCGATAATGCCGCTATTATGCGGGCGCAGCGTGCCGCCAGGCACCATCACTTCAAAACGAGGGTTATTATAAAGAATGTGCGCGACGCGCAGGCTATTGGTGATAATGCGCAGATGATTATGGTTGAGCAGCGCGCGCGCCACCTGCTCAACCGTCGTTCCAATCGTGATAAATATCGTGGAGCCATCCGGAATATAGTCAGCCACGGCTTCCGCAATGGCTTTTTTCTCTTTCGTCCAGGAGACCTCTCGCTGCTCAAAGGCGGTATTGACCACACTGGACGCTCTGCCAGCGCCGCCGTGATGACGCGTAATCAGCCCCTGCTCGCTTAATTTACGAATATCGCGGCGAACCGTCTGGGTAGAGACCTCCAACAAACTGGCTAACTCATCGATATTCATATAGCCGCGCTCATCAATTAGCATTAACAGCCGATCGTGTCGCGGATTACCGGTCAGTTCGGTAAGACTCATGAGCATTCCTCTAAAAGCTTCCTACTGCTCATATTATACAAAAAGTGACAAGAAAGATCGGGTTTGCTCACAATCAGGGATACCCGCCCGGCCACCCGGGCGCGTACACTTCAGCGCGGCAACGCCGCTGGCGAATCTGACAGCCTCTTCGATGGCGTATCCGCTTGCCAGGCCAAATGCCAGTGCGCCATGAAAAACATCGCCCGCGCCAGTAGTATCCACCACCTCCACGGTAAAACCCGGTTGGTGGCGTACCGCCGCTTTTTCCAACCAGTTGCAGCCTTCGCTGCCTCGCGTGACATAGACATGTCCATTTGTGAGCATTTGTGCTTTTTTTAGCGCATCAATGGCTTCGCTCATCCCCGTCAGGCGTGCCAGCCCTGGCTCGGAGAAGGCGGCGTGGTCGCTTAACGCCACCAGCTCGCTAATATCCTGCGGCGTAATATCGCCATCAAGAACAGTCATGACGCCAGCCTGACGCGCCAGCGTAAACGCCTGTTTTGCGCCGTCATGCCAGCGCACATCCGCCAACACCACATCCCACTGCGAAAAATCGATGTCGTTAAGCCAGTCGGCGTCAGGTAATAAATCCGGGCTGGGATAATTAACGATAATCCGCTCTCCTTTGGCATCCACCATAATCGCTGACTGCGAGGACATGGCCTGCGTGTAGCGGCGGGTATAGCGGGTATTTACCCCCAGGGATTCCAGTTCCGCCAGCAGGCTGTTTCCGGTGTCGTCATCGCCCACACGGCCAATAAAGTCCACCTGCGCGCCCAATTTCGCCGCAGCCACGGCAGCGGTCGCCGCAGGCCCGCCGCCCACTTCCGTATAGCGCTTCGCCACATATTTACCCCCTTCTGTCGGTAATCCTTCCACGTAATAGATGCGATCCATCACGGTAATACCTACACAAGCAATACGAACCATGGTCATTCCTCAAGCATTTTCGATGTGATCATTTTAATTTCACGAAATGTTTAAAAAGTGACGGCTGTCAATTTTTTGACTATAAATTACAAATACGATCACAAACAGACAGAAAAAGGCTCATTAATGACAAAAAATGACACCACCGTGTTCAGGAGAACGATATGGCAGTTATAGCATTTATCGGGTTGGGACAGATGGGCTCCCCTATGGCGAGCAATCTGCTAAAGCAGGGCCATCAACTCAGCGTCTTCGATGTTAATCCCGACGCCGTACAGCGTCTGGTAGACAAAGGCGCGCAACCTGCAAGCAGCCCGGCTCAGGCAACCATCGGCGCTGAATTTGTTATCACCATGCTCCCGAACGGCGATCTGGTTCGTTCCGTTTTGTTTGGCGAGCAAGGCGTTTGTGAAACTCTTTCCCGTGAAGCGCTGGTCATTGATATGTCCACTATTCATCCGTTGCAAACCGATAAGCTGATTGCCGACATGCAGAGCAAAGGGTTCAGCATGATGGATGTGCCGGTAGGCCGGACATCCGACAACGCGATTACCGGCACATTGTTGCTGCTGGCAGGCGGTACGGCGGAGCAAGTAGAGCGCGCGACCCCTGTTCTGATGGCGATGGGTAATGAGCTGGTCAACACCGGCGGCCCGGGAATGGGTATTCGCGTAAAACTGATCAACAACTACATGAGTATTGCGCTAAATGCGCTCTCCGCCGAAGCCGCCGTGCTGTGTGAAGCGCTGGGGCTTTCCTTCGACGTGGCTTTAAAAGTGATGAGCGGCACTGCCGCAGGCAAAGGGCATTTCACCACCACCTGGCCGAATAAAGTGATGAAAGGGGATCTGTCTCCCGCCTTCATGATCGATCTGGCGCACAAAGATCTTGGCATCGCGTTGGATGTCGCCAATCAACTGCACGTCCCGATGCCGCTCGGCGCCGCCTCCCGTGAAGTTTATAACCTGGCGCGGGCCGCAGGCCGCGGTCGGGAAGACTGGAGCGCCATCCTGGAACAGGTGCGCATCAGCGCCGGGCTGACCGCCAACGTAAAAAAGTAACGACTGTATAAAGGAAAATTGAATGAACAACTACACCATCAAAGACATTACGCGAGCGTCCGGCGGGTTTGCCATGCTGGCTGTCGATCAGCGCGAGGCGATGCGTTTAATGTTTGCTGCTGCTGGTGCGAAAACACCCGTTGCCGATAGCGTGCTGACGGATTTCAAAGTGAATGCGGCGAAAATTCTTTCCCCGTATGCCTCTGCCGTTCTGCTGGATCAGCAGTTCTGTTATCGCCAGGCCGTAGAACAAAACGCGGTCGCTAAAAGCTGCGCCATGATCGTCGCGGCGGATGATTTCATCCCGGGCAACGGTATTCCCGTTGATAACGTGGTCATTGATAAAAAAATTAATGCGCAGGCGGTAAAACGGGATGGCGCGAAAGCCTTAAAACTGTTGGTGCTGTGGCGCAGCGACGAAGACGCGCAGCAGCGTCTGGATATGGTCAAAGAATTCAATGAATTATGTCACTCCAATGGTTTGCTGAGCATTATCGAACCGGTTGTACGTCCGCCGCGCTGCGGCGACAAGTTCGATCGCGAGCAGGCGATTATCGATGCGGCCAAAGAGCTGGGCGACAGCGGCGCCGATCTTTACAAAGTTGAAATGCCGCTCTACGGCAAAGGCGCGCGTTCCGATCTTCTTACCGCCTCACAACGCCTGAATGGGCATATCAATATGCCGTGGGTCATCCTCTCTTCCGGTGTGGACGAAAAACTGTTCCCTCGCGCAGTCAGGGTCGCCATGGAAGCTGGCGCATCCGGGTTCCTGGCGGGACGCGCGGTCTGGTCATCAGTGATTGGTCTACCGGATACCGAGCTGATGCTACGTGATGTTTCCGCGCCTAAATTGCAACGTCTGGGCGAGATCGTCGATGAAATGATGGCGAAACGTCGTTAATACGAGGATGAAAGAATGAAATGGTTTAACACGTTGAGCCACAACCGCTGGCTGGAGCAGGAAACCGACCGCATCTTTAATTTCGGTAAAAACGCCGTGGTGCCGACAGGCTTCGGCTGGCTGGGAAATAAAGGGCAAATTAAAGAAGAGATGGGCACCCATCTTTGGATCACGGCGCGTATGTTGCACGTTTATTCCGTGGCGGCGTCGATGGGCCGACCGGGCGCTTATGATCTGGTCGATCATGGCATCAAAGCCATGAACGGCGCGCTGCGCGATAAAAAATACGGCGGCTGGTATGCCTGCGTTAACGATCAGGGCGTGGTGGATGCCTCTAAACAGGGTTATCAACACTTCTTCGCCTTGCTGGGCGCGGCCAGCGCCGTCACGACCGGGCATCCTGAAGCCAGGAAATTGCTGGATTACACCATAGAAGTGATTGAGAAATACTTCTGGAGTGAAGAAGAGCAGATGTGCCTGGAGTCCTGGGACGAAGCCTTCAGCCAGACGGAAGATTACCGTGGCGGTAACGCCAATATGCACGCCGTCGAAGCGTTCCTGATTGTTTATGACGTTACCCATGACAAAAAATGGCTGGATCGCGCGCTGCGTATCGCGTCGGTAATTATTCATGATGTGGCGCGCAACGGTGATTACCGCGTCAATGAGCACTTCGATTCACAGTGGAACCCTATCCGCGACTACAACAAAGATAATCCTGCCCACCGTTTCCGCGCCTACGGCGGTACGCCAGGTCACTGGATTGAGTGGGGCCGTCTGATGCTCCATCTCCATGCTGCGCTGGAGGCCCGCTTCGAAACGCCACCCGCCTGGCTGCTGGAAGACGCGAAAGGTCTGTTCCATGCCACTATCCGCGACGCCTGGGCGCCAGATGGCGCAGACGGTTTTGTCTACTCAGTCGACTGGGACGGTAAACCTATCGTACGTGAACGCGTGCGCTGGCCGATTGTGGAAGCGATGGGTACGGCCTACGCCCTCCACACCCTGACGGGCGATAGCCAGTATGAAGAGTGGTATCAGAAATGGTGGGACTACTGCATTAAGTACCTGATGGACTATGAAAATGGTTCCTGGTGGCAAGAGCTGGACGCCGATAACAAAGTGACCACCAAAGTGTGGGACGGCAAGCAAGATATTTACCATCTGCTGCACTGTCTGGTCATTCCTCGTCTGCCACTGGCGCCGGGCCTGGCTCCAGCGGTCGCGGCGGGTCTCCTGGATATCAACGCGAAATAGGTCATGAGGATGGCAGCCATGCACAGCGGTGGAAAAACTATTCAGCTTAATGCGGGCCATTACCAGGCGAAAATCGTCACGGTTGGCGCAGGTCTGGCGGAACTGACCCATCATGGACGCCATGTGGTCATCCCGCATAAACCGGAAGAAATACCCATGGCGCATCTGGGGAAGGTATTGATTCCCTGGCCAAATCGCGTGACAAATGGCTGCTACTCCTATAACGGCAAAGTTTTCCAGCTTGCCGTTAACGACCCGGTTTCGCAGACCGCCATTCACGGTCTGTTAGCCTGGCGAGACTGGCAGATTAATTATCAGTCGGCGACGGAAGCGTCGCTAACGATTTTTCTGCCGCCCTCTTACGGCTATCCCTTTGCGTTGATATCGGAAGTGATTTATCGGTTAGATGCCGCCAGTGGGCTGCACGTATTGATTCGTACGCAAAACATTGGCGATGAATCAGCCCCTTATGGCGCGGGCGCACATCCTTATTTGACTTGTAACCTGCAAAGCATCGATAGCTGTGTATTAACACTGCCGGCAAGCGAAGAATTGCCCGCAGGCAGAGATTTTTCCGCATCATGCCTGCTCGGCGAAACGCGCCTTGATCATGCGGTTAAGACCGCGACTACCCCGGCTGAGTGGGAGGTCAGACTTACCAGCCCAACGCAGAACATGTCCACATTTTTACGCAGCACCCAGCCCTGGCTACAGATCTATACCGGCGAAAAACTCAGCCGAAAAGGTCTCGCGGTAGAGCCTATGAGCTGCCCGCCCGATGCATTTAATTCCGGGATCGCGCTGATTCATCTTGCCCCAAAAGCGATCCATCAACTGCATTTTTCCATCGGCTGTGACTAGCCCAAATGGATTACCGAATTACCCTACATTCACGGAGATTACAATGAATTCTCTACCACAACGGTCAACCGATTTTGAACTGACAACATCACAGGATGGTTTTGCGCTTAGCTGGCAGCAGCGCCTGATTTTACGTCACAGCGCCGAAAATCCCTGTCTGTGGATTGGCGCGGGCGTTGCCGACATTGATATGTTCCGCGGCAACTTCAGCATCAAAGACAAACTTAACGAGAAGATTGCATTAACGGAGGCCACGGTCAGCGAGCTACCCGACGGCTGGCTGGTACAATTCAGCCGTGGCGCAACAATTAGCGCCACCCTTCGCATCTCCGCCGATGAGGCGGGACGCCTGAAGCTGGATCTGCAAAACGACGACCTGCACCATAACCGTATCTGGTTACGCCTTGCGGCTAATCCAGACGACCATATCTACGGCTGCGGCGAACAGTTCTCTTATTTCGATTTGCGCGGCAAGCCGTTCCCGCTGTGGACCAGCGAACAGGGCGTTGGCCGTAATAAAACCAGCTATGTCACCTGGCAGGCAGACTGTAAAGAGAACGCCGGCGGCGACTATTACTGGACCTTCTTCCCGCAACCGACCTTTGTCAGCACGCAGAAGTATTACTGCCACGTCGATAATAGCTGCTATATGAATTTCGACTTCAGCGCGCCGGAGTATCACGAGCTGGCGCTGTGGGAAGATAAAACTACGCTGCGTTTTGAGTGTGCCGACACCTACATCGCCCTGCTGGAAAAGCTGACTGCGCTGTTAGGCCGCCAGCCGGAGCTGCCGGACTGGGTTTATGACGGCGTCACGCTAGGCATTCAGGGCGGTACGGAAGTTTGCCAGCAAAAACTGGATACCATGCGCAACGCAGGCGTAAAAGTGAACGGTATTTGGGCGCAGGACTGGTCCGGTATCCGCATGACCTCCTTTGGCAAGCGCGTGATGTGGAACTGGAAGTGGAATAGCGACAACTATCCACAGCTGGATAGCCGTATCAAACAGTGGAAAGAAGAAGGCGTCCAGTTCCTCTCTTATATCAACCCATACGTCGCCAGTGATAAAGACCTCTGCGCTGAGGCGGCGAAACACGGCTATCTGGCGAAAGACGCCACGGGCGGCGACTATCTGGTCGAGTTTGGCGAATTCTATGGCGGCGTGGTCGATCTGACCAATCCTGAAGCTTACGACTGGTTCAAAGACGTCATCAAAAAGAACATGATCGCGCTCGGCTGCAGCGGCTGGATGGCGGATTTCGGCGAATATCTGCCGACCGACACGTATCTGCACAACGGCGTCAGCGCCGAGATCATGCATAACGCCTGGCCCGCACTGTGGGCGAAGTGTAACTACGAAGCGCTACAGGAGACCGGCAAGCTCGGCGAGATCCTGTTCTTTATGCGTGCGGGTTACACCGGCAGTCAGAAATATTCCACCATGATGTGGGCAGGTGACCAGAACGTTGACTGGAGCCTTGATGATGGTCTGGCCTCTGTCGTGCCTGCGGCATTGTCGCTGGCAATGACCGGCCATGGTCTGCATCACAGCGATATCGGCGGCTACACCACCCTGTTTGACATGAAACGCAGCAAAGAGTTGCTGCTGCGCTGGTGCGATTTCAGCGCCTTTACGCCGATGATGCGCACCCATGAAGGCAACCGCCCCGGCGATAACTGGCAGTTCGACGGCGACGCGGAAACTATTGCCCACTTTGCCCGCATGACCACCGTCTTTACCACGCTGAAACCGTATCTCAAGCAGGCGGTGGCGCAAAACGCGGCTACCGGTCTGCCGGTCATGCGTCCGCTATTCCTGCACTACGAGAACGATGCCACAACCTACACCCTGAAATATCAATATCTGCTCGGTCAGGATCTGCTGGTCGCGCCGGTTCACGAGCAGGGGCGTTGCGACTGGACGCTGTACCTGCCGGAAGATCACTGGGTGAATATCTGGACCGGCGAAGCTCACCACGGCGGTGAAATTACCGTGAATGCGCCGATTGGCAAGCCGCCGGTCTTCTATCGCGCGAAGAGCGAGTGGGCTTCACTTTTTGCTTCTTTACGGAATATCTAATACGGCTCGCCCGCAGGGAAAACTGCGGGCAGATGGAGAAGAATAATGAGTCAAACATCATCGAATCCGGCAACCCTACGCTTGCCGTTTAAAGAAAAACTTGCCTATGGATTGGGGGATTTAGGTTCTAATATCCTGTTAGATATCGGAACCCTCTATTTACTCAAATTTTATACCGATGTGCTGGGTTTACCAGGGACTTACGGCGGGATCATTTTCCTGATCGCCAAATTTTTTACCGCATTTACCGATATGGGTACCGGCATTATGCTCGACTCGCGGCGTAAAATTGGTCCGAAGGGCAAATTCCGCCCGTTCGTGCTTTACGCGGCATTTCCGGTAACGCTACTGGCGATTGCTAACTTTGTCGGCACACCGTTTGAGGTGACGGGAAAAACCGTCGTCGCAACGATGCTGTTTATGCTGTACGGGCTGGTTTTCAGCATGATGAACTGCTCGTATGGCGCGATGGTACCCGCGATTACCAAGAACCCGGATGAACGCGCCTCGCTTGCCGCCTGGCGTCAGGGTGGCGCCACTCTCGGCCTGCTGCTGTGTACCGTTGGCTTTGTGCCGGTCATGAACCTGATCGAAGGCAATGCCCAACTCAGCTATATTTTCGCCGCCACGCTATTTTCATTGTTTGGCCTGCTATTTATGTGGCTGTGCTACGCCGGCGTTAAAGAGCGCTACGTCGAAGTGAAACCTGTCGATAACGCGCAAAAGCCCGGATTATTGCAGTCGTTCCGCGCCATCGCCGGTAACCGTCCGCTGTTTATTCTGTGTATCGCCAACCTTTGTACTCTCGGCGCCTTCAACGTCAAACTGGCGATTCAGGTTTATTACACACAGTACGTTCTTAACGACCCGATCCTCCTCTCCTGGATGGGCTTCTTTAGCATGGGCTGTATTTTTATCGGCGTCTTTTTGATGCCCGGCGCAGTCAGGCGTTTTGGCAAGAAGAAAGTCTATATCGGCGGGCTGTTAATATGGGTGGCAGGCGATCTGCTCAACTACTTCTTTGGCGGCGGCTCGGTCAGTTTTGTCGCCTTCTCCTGCCTGGCGTTCTTCGGTTCCGCCTTCGTCAACAGCCTGAACTGGGCGCTGGTTTCCGACACGGTGGAGTACGGTGAATGGCGCACCGGCGTCCGCTCGGAAGGGACGGTTTACACCGGCTTCACGTTCTTCCGTAAGGTCTCCCAGGCGCTGGCAGGGTTCTTCCCCGGCTGGATGCTGACACAAATCGGTTATATCCCGAATGTGGTGCAATCGGCAGGCACCGTCGAAGGCCTACGCCAGTTGATCTTTATTTATCCTTGCGTGCTGGCGGTCATCACCATTATTGCGATGGGCTGTTTCTACAACCTCAACGAGAAGATGTACGTGCGAATTGTGGAAGAGATTGAGGCCCGGAAACATACGGTTTAACAACAATAAAATATAACGCCCTGCGGGGCGTTTTGAGAGGCGATTATGTCTAATCATGATCCGCTAACGCTAAAGTTGAGCCTGCGGGAAAAATGCGCCTATGGCGTGGGCGATTTCGGCTCAAATCTGATGCTGTGTATCGGTACGCTGTATCTACTGAAGTTTTATACCGATGAACTCGGGATGCCTGCATATTACGGTGGAATTATCTTTCTGGTGGCGAAATTCTTCACTGCTTTTACCGATATGCTCACCGGCGTATTGCTGGATTCACGCCGTAATATTGGCGCAAAAGGAAAGTTTCGGCCTTTTATTCTGTATGCGTCATTTCCGGTGGCTCTGGTTGCTACTGCGCAATTCTTTGCCACTCACTTTACTTTACCCGTTAAAACAGCCTTCGCGACGGTGCTGTTTATGTTGTTCGGTCTGTTCTACAGCCTGATGAACTGCTCATACGGCGCGATGGTACCCGCTATTACCAAAAATCCGCATGAGCGCGCCCAGCTCGCCGCATGGCGACAAGGCGGCGCTACCATTGGCCTTCTTCTTTGTACCGTAGGTTTTATGCCCATTCAGGCGCTGTTTACCCGTTCCCCTTCGCTGGGTTATCTGATTGCAGCAGTCATCTTTTCGGTCTGCGGGCTGTTCAGCATGTGGTGGTGCTTTAGCGGGGTGAAAGAACGGTATATCGAAACCGTACCTGACACGCATAAACCCAGCATATTGAAGTCCTTCTGCGCGATTTTTCGTAATCCGCCGCTGCTGGTGCTCTGCGTTGCCAATTTGTGCACGCTGGCCGCCTTTAATATCAAGCTGGCCATTCAGGTTTATTACACTCAGTACGTGCTGAACGATATTCATTTGTTGTCATGGATGGGTTTTTTCAGCATGGGCTGTATCCTGATTGGTGTTTTATTAGTACCTGCTGCGGTAAAACGCTTCGGGAAAAAACAGGTTTATCTTGGTGGTCTGATATTGTGGGCCGTTGGCGATATCCTGAATTTTATCTGGGGTGGAACGTCATTCCTGTTTGTTATTTTCTCTTGTATCGCCTTCTTCGGTACCGCTTTCGTCAACAGCCTGAACTGGGCGCTGGTTCCGGATACGGTTGACTATGGTGAATGGAAAACGGGTATTCGCGCTGAAGGCTCGGTGTATACGGGTTATACCTTTTCCCGAAAAATTTCCGCTGCGCTTGCTGGCTTTTTGCCAGGTATTATGCTGACGCAAATCGGTTATATCCCCAACATAGCTCAAAGTGACACCACGTTGCTTGGTTTGCGTCAGCTCATTTTTTTATGGCCTTGCGGTCTTGCCATTATCGCAGCACTAACGATGGGCTTTTTTTATAAGCTCAATGAACAACGTTTCGCTTTTATTATCGAGGAAATTGCCCAACGAAAGAAAACAGGTAATCAAATTGTCGCGACTAATAATAAACAAAGTATTTCTACTGTAAATAATTAAACGACGCTTGCCGCTTTATCCATCCCGATGGATGGCGGCTTCCCTATATTTGAAAAATGGATTTATTATGAAATCTCTGAATACTCTAGTGATATTAACTTCTGTAATATCCACCTCTGTTTTTG
The DNA here is from genome assembly GCF_013350575.1 of Salmonella sp. SG203. NCBI lineage: Bacteria > Pseudomonadati > Pseudomonadota > Gammaproteobacteria > Enterobacterales > Enterobacteriaceae > Salmonella > Salmonella sp. SG203. Next base: position 24,302 of record NZ_SNMT01000029.1, on the reverse strand, counting down.
CTGGCGCTTATGTAGAAAACCGTGAGGCCTATAACCTGGCGTCTGACCAAATGGAGTTTATGCTGCGCGTCGGCTATAACTCCGATATGGGGGCCGGAATTATGTTGACCAATACCTATACGCTACAGCGTGATGATGAATTAAAGCACGGTTATAATGAGATTGAGGGCTGGTATCCGTTATTTAAACCTACAGATAAATTAACCATCCAGCCTGGCGGGTTAATAAACGACAAAAGCATTGGTTCCGGCGGCGCCGTCTATCTGGATGTTAACTATAAATTTACCCCGTGGTTTAATCTTACGGTACGTAACCGATATAATCACAATAATTATAGTTCAACCGATTTGAATGGCGAACTGGATAATAATGACAGCTATGAAATCGGTAACTATTGGAATTTTATCATTACCGATAAATTTTCTTATACCTTTGAACCACACTATTTTTATAACGTTAATGATTTTAATAGTAGTAATGGTACGAAGCATCATTGGGAAATCACTAATACCTTCCGTTATCGTATCAATGAACACTGGTTGCCCTATTTTGAATTACGCTGGTTAGATCGTAACGTGGGCCCCTACCATAGAGAGCAAAACCAGATTCGTATCGGGGCGAAGTATTTCTTCTGATATTATCGCCTCTATTTTCCGAATCTGCATCACAGCGGGTAGTTGTTCTGCCCGCTCATTCATCCTGAATCAGACTCCCGATATCCCGCCTCTAAGCGCCATGATAATATTCGCAAAGCGTTTTACCATATTCATGCTTATAGAGAAGGGAAACAAATGAATAAGCGATTTAATATTGATTGGGACAATGAATTAACCCAGGAACAGCTCATTAATTTGATTTTAACCGATGAAGATCTGCCAAAGCTTCGCTCACTGACCATTGGTAACTGGGGTGATTGTTGGGAAGACGAAACCTGCCAGCCTATTATTGATATGATTGTGGAGAACGCCCCCCGTTTTTCTCACCTGGAATCACTGTTTATCGGTGATATGGAGAGCGAAGACTGCGAGATCTCCTGGATTAAACAAGGTGACTATTCCAGGCTCTATGCGGCGTTACCCAATCTGAAGGAACTGATTATTAAAGGCGCGTCGGATCTGCGACTGGGCGCTATACATCATGAGAAACTGGAGCACCTGGAAATCATTTCCGGCGGCATCCCTTCTAACGTACTTGCCGAACTACAAAATGCGCAGCTCCCTGCATTAAAAATGCTGAAGCTCTTCCTGGGCGTAGAGGAATATGGTTTTGACGGTTCGCTGGATGACGTGATGGCGCTGGCATCGAAAGATCTTTTCCCTCAGCTCACCCATCTGGGGTTGATGAACAGCGAAGAGCAGGATGATATCGCCCGCCGGGTGCTGGAAAGTAATATCCTGCCGCAGCTTAACGTGCTGGAACTCTCATGCGGTACCTTAACGGACAACGGCGCAGAGGCGCTGCTGGAGCATAAAGACCGAATTGCGCATCTGGAAACACTCGATCTCCACCACCACTATTTGACGCCGGAGATGCAGGAAAAGCTAAAAGCCGCGCTGCCGATACCGCTGAATCTTTCAGAAGCGCTGGAGCCTGATGATTACGATGGCGATATTTATATGAATGCGATGTACACCGAGTGATTGTGTAGGGGAATGTGCACATTCCCCTACACACCGATAAAGGGATTTATTGTGATTACGCTCATTGGCCCCCGTCAGAGCAAGCGCACGCATTATTTTATGCAGGCTGCCGCCGTACTTGGGGAACCCGTCACGGCGCTGACTCATCCGCACGCGCTGGACGCTTCGCTGACCTCTGGCATCGTTAAAATCGACCCGCCAGTACACAGTGAAACTGACATCCGCAAAATAAACGCGATCGGTCTGGACTATATCCATTTTTTGCAGAACATGGCGGCGCGTCCTGGCGTCACCTGGCTTAACCATCCGGCGGGCCTCATTCACCTGCTGGATAAAAAACGCTGCAAGCGGCGCTTACTGGAACACGGCATCCCCACGCCGCCGTTGGTAGCGGAAGACGTAAAAAGCTTTGCACAGCTCACCGCCATCATGCAGGAAAAAAAGGTCGCCAGCGTGTTCATCAAGCCCTCGCTGGGTTCTGGCGCGGCGGGCGTTATCGCTTTGCGCCGCCACCCTGATGGCATAAAGCAGGTGCTTTACAGCGCGATTGCCATATCAGGACAACAGCTATTTAACAGCAAAAAAATCCAACAGTATCGTCAGAAAGAAGATATCCAGCTCATTATTGATGGCGTTCTTCAGCAGGAAAACCTCGTCGAACAGTGGCTGCCCAAAGCCAGCGTAAAGCATAAAACCTATGATTTACGCATCGTCTGCCTGGATGGCGAAATTATCTGGCGAGTGGTCAGAACCTCCTCGCAGCCCATTACTAACTTACATCTGCAAAACCAGGCTTACTGCTTCGAAAGTCTGGAGTTATCTGCCGCAAAAGCGACTGAGATCGATACGCTCTGTCAAAATGCCATGCGGCTTTTTCCTGGCATTCGCTTAGCGGGTATTGATGTTTTACTTACTACCAGCCTGACGCCGTATATTATTGAAATTAATGGCCAGGGTGATTTGATTTATCAGGATGCGCAGCAGAATAATCTAATTTATCAGGCGCAAATCCGGGCCATGAGGAAGCAAAATGTATAATTCAATGGATGAAGTCCCCGTCTCGCTACACGCGTCGATTGACACAGGCGATGGCGAATTCGATATGAATACGCTAATTAGTAATAACGCTCATATTCTTTTTATTGTGCTGGACTCGTTACGCTACGATATTGCGCTTCAGGAACAAACCGCCGGAAATACGCCCAACCTTAATCATTATGGACAATGGACGAAATGCGAGGCGGCCGGTAATTTTACCTGGCCTTCGCATCACGCCATGTTTTCAGGTTTTATGCCAAAACCTATTGATGATACCGTTAATCAGACCATGCTGTTTTTCCCAAAAGATATCGGACTTGGTCGTAAAGGGCCGAAAAATGCATTTGCCTTTGATGACGCAACATGGATAAAAAGTCTGGAAAATAAAGGCTACCAGACCATCTGTATTGGCGGCGTCTCTTTCTTTAATAACCGCTCCGGCATGGGAAAAGTGTTCCCGTCGATGTTTAAAGAGAGTTACTGGCATCCACGCTTTGCCTGTACGGTTAAAGAGAGTATGGATAACCAGATCCATTATATCCAGAAAATCATGGCCGAACGTGCTGGCAGCCAACCGGTCATGATGTATATCAATATCGACACGATTCATTACCCTAACCATTTTTACGTTGAGGGCGCGGCCCCTGGCGATACCGTTGAGACCCATGCCGCCGCGCTACGCTATATCGACGCCCGCATCGACGGATTACTGAACATTTTCCGCCAAACCGGCGGCGAAACGTTCGTTATTATCTGTTCCGATCACGGTACCTGCTATGGCGAAGACGGGAAATATTTCCATAGTTTTAATCATCCGATCGTTAATACCGTTCCCTATATGCATTTCTTGCTGAGCTGTAATCATTAATATGAATAACAATGATATTTATCGTCAGTATATGTACAGTTATCCGCATAAGACGGCTTATCGGGAGCTGGAGAACGTCAGCTTTAGCGAAGTAAAACCGCGGATTTACGAGCACGACACACATCTGTATGTTCATATGCCGTTTTGTCAAAGTCGCTGCGGGTTCTGTAATTTATTTACCTGCACTGGCGCAGAGAATACGTTCATTGATAGCTATATCGACGCGATTATTACCCAGGGCCAACAAATGGCGCTGGCGCCCGTCCACTGGGCAAGCTTTACCGTAGGCGGCGGCACACCTCTGCTATTAAACATTGCGCAATTAGAGAAGTTATTTTTTTCCGTCTTTGATGTGCTCAATGTTGACTGGAATATTTATAAAACAATTGAAACTTCCCCTACGGATACCACGGCAGAAAAAGTAGCGCTATTAAACGCCTTTTCCGTTAATCGCGTCAGTATTGGCGTACAAAGTTTTCATGATAGCGAGTTACATACGCTGCATCGCCGCCACAATGCCGCCAGCGCGCACCAGGCGCTGGAATGGCTAAAGGCGGGTCATTTTCCATCACTCAATATTGATATTATTTACGGCATTCCCGGCCAGACTCACGCAAGCCTGACGGAATCGTTACATCAGGCGCTCGTTTATCAACCGGAAGAGCTGTTTCTTTATCCGCTTTATAATATGCCTCGCCAGGAAAATATGCATGGCTACTACGTTTTAGCCCGCGATCTTTTACGCAACGCGGGCTACACCCAAACGTCCATGCGCCGTTTCGTCCTTAATCCAGCGCCATCCGCCGCGGCGGAAAGCTGCGGATTTGAAAACTCACTGGCGCTCGGCGCGGGCGGCAGAAGTTATCTTGGCAATCTGCATTACTGTTCACCGTGGTCGTCGAACCTGCAAACATCACGAAAAATCATTCAGGCGTTTATCGACAGCCCGGATAAAACCGTCATTAATCACGGTTATCTGCTCCCCCCTGATGAAATGAAACGCCGCTTTATCATTAAAAATCTATTTTTCTGGCAGGGACTTTCTCTTAGCGATTATCAGCAATATTTTGCCAGCGATGCGCTAAGGGATTTCCCCAACCTGGAACGCTTTATACAGCAGGGCTACTGTTACCAGAATGGCAGTCGCCTCCGGCTAACGGAGACCGGTATGGCATTATCCGATTGCCTTGCTCCTGTGTTCGTTTCGCCTGAGGTGATGCTACGGGAGAATCGGCAGAGATGAGCGCCCCCGCCCTGCGCGATATTCACACGCTGTTTTATCGCGGCTATCTTAAATCGTGTAATTATCATTGCGGCTATTGCCCGTTCCATAAACACGCCCGCAACGATAAAAAACGCGACGAAGCCGCGCTATGGCGCATGGTTGACCATTTGCCTCTTTTAGGTACGCCGTTGAATGTGATGATTACGCCTTATGGCGAGGCGCTACGCTTGCGTTATTACATGGCGGCGTTGGCAGAAATTAGCCGCTATCCTCATGTTCAGGCGGTCGGCATACAAACTAACGCCTCTTTTTCGTTAATGTCATTGCTGGAATCATTTCGTGCTGGCGGCGGAGATATCTCAAAGCTTCGGTTATGGTGTTCTTTTCATCCCTCACAAATTACCGCTGAGCGCTTTCTCCAGCAGTGTTTAGCGCTCTCTGCCGCCGGAATAACCTGGTGCGCGGGGGCTGTCGCCAGTATGAAAGATATCGACCAGTTTCGTTGGCTACGCCAGCAGTTGCCTGACCAGAATTATTTTTGGTTTAACGCCAACGAGTGTGCCAATACCCGGCATACCGTTGAGGAAACCATCGCCTTCGGCGAACTCGATCCGCTGTATGTGATTGAAACACAGCAGTGGCCAGCGCAGCTGGATATCTGTACCGCAGGAAGAAAAAGTATTTTTATGAATGCAGAAGGCGATCTTTTTGCTTGTCATATCAGCAAAATTAAAATGGGTAATTTATATCAGCAACGGCTTAATTCTCCCGCCTGCCAGGCAAAACAATGCCACTGTTTTCTCGCTTATCAGCACCGTCTCGATATTCCATTGCTGAATCACCTGGATGCCTCACGCTGTTTTAGGATCGGACGCTCATGCGATATCGTTTAATCGCTTTTGATCTTGATGGAACGCTGCTAAACCGTAATAAACAAATTCTGCCAGAGTCGCTAACCGCTATCCGTCAGATGCAGGACATGGGCTGCCGAATAATGCTTGTCACCGGTCGCTCTCATCGTGAAGCCTATGCGTATTATCAAACGCTGGCGCTCACCGAACCGATGATCTGTTGTAACGGAAGTTATATTTATCAACCGGCTCAACAGCAGATCCTTCATCCACTGCCGCTGACGCACTTACAAACGGAAAAAATACTGGCGCGGGTATATCCGCTTAAACCGACAATTCGTGCTGATGATAAAATAATCTTTCAGGCTGATGAGCTAAGCAGTAGGGAGAATATTTGGCAAATCAGCGTCGTTCATCGGCACATAAAACAACTACAAAATATTGCTGAGTTTATACAGCATGAATTACAGCTAAGCTGTACCTGGTCCTGGCATCATCAACTGGATATTCTCCAGAAGGGGGGCAGCAAAGGGCAAAGCCTCGCCAGATATGCACAGCAACAGCATATCGCAATGCGCGAAGTGATGGCGTTTGGCGATAATGATAACGATGCGGAAATGCTACGTTTAGCCGGATTGGGCGTCGCGATGGGGAATGCCAGCGCTCGGGCAAAGGTGTATGCGGATAGCGTCATTGGTCGGCATAATACGCCAGCGATTGCTGATTTTTTGGTAACCTTATCCCTTTCTCAACGTGAATAAAAAAACCCCGCCGAGCTTTCATTTCGGCAGGGTTTTTATCCGTAAGAGCGTTAATTACTCTTCTTTCTGACCACGGTTCGCACGGCGGCGATCGTTTTCCGTCAGGTGACGTTTACGGATACGGATAGAGGTTGGGGTGACTTCTACCAGTTCGTCGTCATCAATGAACTCCAGCGCTTGCTCAAGGCTCATTTTAATTGGCGGAACCAGAATCACCGCTTCATCCGTACCGGACGCACGCATGTTGGTCAGTTTCTTACCGGTCAGGCAGTTTACCGTCAGGTCGTTGGAGCGACTGTGAATACCAATAATCTGGCCTTCATAAACTTCCGCGCCGTGACCCAGGAACAGCTTACCGCGATCCTGCAAACCGAACAGCGCAAACGCCACCGCTTTACCCTGACCGTTGGAGATCAGTACGCCGTTCTGACGCTGGCCCACTTCACCCGGACGAATATCGTCGTAATGGCTGAAGGTGGAGTACAGCAGACCCGTGCCGGAAGTCATGGTCATGAATTCTGAACGGAAACCAATCAGCCCACGGCTTGGGATCACGTAGTCGAGACGTACGCGGCCTTTACCGTCCGGATTCATGTTTTTCAGGTCGCCTTTACGCTCGCCCAGCGCCTGCATGACAGACCCCTGGTGCTGCTCTTCGACGTCCAGCGTCACGTTTTCGTACGGCTCTTGTTTACGACCGTCGATTTCACGGAAGATAACTTTCGGACGGGAAACCGCCAGTTCGAAACCTTCACGACGCATATTTTCAATCAGCACGGACAGGTGCAGTTCGCCACGACCGGATACACGGAACGCATCCGCATCTTCGGTTTCTTCAACGCGCAGCGCCACGTTATGCACCAGCTCTTTGTTCAGACGGTCAAGAATCTGACGAGAAGTCACAAACTTACCTTCTTTACCGCAGAACGGCGAGGTGTTAACGCAGAAGAACATAGACACGGTCGGCTCATCAACGGACAGCGCCGGCAGCGCTTCAACGTTCTGCGGGTCGCAGATGGTGTCGGAAATGTTCAGCTCGCCCAGACCGGTGATCGCAATGATATCGCCCGCTTCGGCGATATCGCTGTCGATACGCTCCAGACCCAGATGCGTCAGCACTTTACCTACTTTCGCGTTACGGGTTTTCCCTTCACTATCGATGATAGTGACCTGCTGGTTCGGCTTCACTTTGCCGCGTTTGATACGGCCGATGCCGATAACGCCAACATAGTTGTTGTAGTCCAGCTGGGAGATCTGCATCTGCAACGGACCATCGAGGTCAACGTCCGGCGCCGGAACATGATCAACAATCGCCTGATATAGCGGGGTCATGTCTTCCGCCATATCTTCGTGGTCCAGACCCGCGATACCGTTCAGCGCCGAAGCGTAGATGATCGGGAAGTCCAGCTGTTCGTCGGTCGCGTCGAGGTTAACAAACAGGTCGAATACCTGGTCAACAACCCAGTCAGGGCGCGCGCCAGGACGGTCAACCTTGTTGATAACCACAATAGGTTTCAGGCCATGAGCAAAGGCTTTTTTGGTCACGAAGCGCGTTTGCGGCATCGGGCCGTCAAATGCGTCAACCACCAGCAGCACAGAGTCAACCATGGACATGACGCGCTCTACTTCACCACCGAAGTCAGCGTGCCCGGGAGTATCAACGATGTTGATACGGTAATCATTCCATTTAATAGCGGTGTTTTTAGCGAGGATAGTAATACCACGCTCTTTCTCCAAATCGTTGGAGTCCATCACTCGCTCTTGAGTTTCGGCACGCGCGTCGAACGTACCGGATTGCTGGAGCAGCTTATCAACCAGGGTAGTTTTACCATGGTCAACGTGCGCGATGATGGCGATGTTACGCAAATTTTCGATCACAACTTTGCCTCAGGCATTAGAAATAGCGCGTTATTGTACACGGATTAATCGCACTACAAAACAGGATCACAAACATCCTCCGCAAACAAGTATTGCAGAGTCTCTTTGTGATCGCTTTCACGGAGCGTTAAAAGGGTGGCTTGCGTTCTATTGCACCAATGCGGTGCTTAATGTTCACATTAAAGCACTATTTTGGTGCAACATAGTCACCGTGGTGCAGCCCTTTTGCACGATGGTGCGCATGATAACGCCTTTTGGGGGCAATGTGAAAGTTGGCACAGATTTCGCTTTATATTTTTACGGCGACACGGCCAGCAGAATTGAAGATCTCGTTACCACGACGACCGACCATGACCAATCCGGGAGAGTACAAGTATGTCCGCTGAACACGTTTTGACGATGCTGAACGAGCACGAAGTGAAGTTTGTCGATCTGCGCTTCACCGATACCAAAGGCAAAGAACAGCACGTCACGATTCCTGCTCATCAGGTAAATGCCGAATTCTTTGAAGAAGGCAAAATGTTTGACGGCTCCTCTATCGGCGGCTGGAAAGGCATTAACGAATCCGACATGGTGCTGATGCCAGACGCATCCACCGCAGTGATTGACCCGTTCTTCGCGGACTCTACCCTGATTATCCGTTGCGACATCCTGGAGCCTGGCACTCTGCAAGGTTATGACCGTGACCCACGTTCCATCGCAAAACGTGCGGAAGACTACCTGCGCGCGACCGGTATCGCCGATACCGTCCTGTTTGGGCCGGAACCTGAATTCTTCCTGTTCGACGACATCCGCTTCGGCGCATCTATCTCCGGCTCACATGTGGCGATTGACGATATTGAAGGCGCCTGGAACTCCTCTACCAAATATGAAGGCGGCAACAAAGGCCATCGTCCGGGCGTGAAAGGCGGTTATTTCCCGGTTCCGCCAGTTGACTCCGCGCAGGATATCCGTTCTGAAATGTGTCTGGTCATGGAGCAGATGGGCCTGGTCGTTGAAGCGCACCACCACGAAGTAGCGACCGCAGGTCAGAACGAAGTGGCGACCCGCTTTAACACCATGACCAAAAAAGCCGACGAAATTCAGATTTACAAATATGTCGTGCATAACGTGGCTCACCGCTTCGGTAAGACCGCGACCTTTATGCCAAAACCGATGTTTGGCGATAACGGTTCCGGTATGCACTGCCACATGTCGCTGGCGAAGAACGGCACCAACCTGTTCTCTGGCGACAAATATGCCGGTCTGTCTGAGCAGGCGCTGTACTACATCGGCGGCGTCATCAAACACGCCAAAGCCATCAACGCCCTGGCGAACCCGACCACCAACTCCTACAAGCGTCTGGTCCCGGGTTACGAAGCGCCGGTGATGCTGGCCTACTCCGCCCGTAACCGTTCCGCCTCCATCCGTATTCCGGTGGTGGCGTCTCCGAAAGCGCGCCGTATCGAAGTTCGCTTCCCGGACCCGGCGGCTAACCCGTATCTGTGCTTTGCCGCCCTGCTGATGGCCGGTCTGGACGGGATTAAGAATAAGATTCACCCGGGCGAAGCCATGGACAAAAACCTGTATGACCTGCCGCCGGAAGAAGCGAAAGAGATCCCACAGGTAGCGGGTTCTCTGGAAGAAGCGCTGAACGCGCTGGACCTGGACCGCGAGTTCCTGAAAGCAGGCGGCGTGTTCACGGATGAAGCGATCGATGCGTATATTGCGCTGCGTCGCGAAGAAGATGACCGCGTGCGTATGACCCCGCACCCGGTAGAGTTTGAGCTGTACTACAGCGTTTAATCGTATATTAAAAATCCGACGAATTTCGCGTTGCTGCAAGGCGGCAACTGAGCACATCCCCAGGAGCATAGATAGCGATGTGACTGGGGTAAGCGAAGGCAGCCAACGCAGCAGCAGCGTGAAAGGCGTCAGGAGTTTTTGAGTTGCCGTGGAAACTTTCAGCCCATCCCAGGATGGGCTTTTTTCTCCACCAACAATCTGATCTCACGCGCTTTTTAGTAGTAAAAAGCTATAATGCACTAAAATGGTGCAACCTTTTCCAGGAGACTGCTGAATGGCAAGCGGCATACAGCCCGATGCTGGGCAGATCCTCAATTCGTTAATCAACAGCGTGCTGGTGGTCGACGACGCGCTGGCAATCCATTACGCCAATCCTGCCGCGCAGCAGTTGCTCGCGCAAAGCTCACGCAAACTGTTCGGGACGCCGTTACCTGAACTGTTGAGCTATTTTTCGTTAAACATTGACCTGATGCGCGAAAGTTTAGCGGCAGGGCAAGGCTTTACCGATAACGAAGTGACGCTGGTGATTGATAGTCGCTCGCACATTCTCTCTTTGACCGCCCAACGTCTGCCCGACGATTTTATACTGCTCGAAATGGCGCCGATGGATAACCAGCGTCGTCTGAGTCAGGAGCAGTTGCAGCACGCGCAGCAAATCGCCGCCCGCGATCTGGTGCGCGGTCTGGCGCACGAAATCAAAAATCCGCTCGGCGGCCTGCGCGGCGCGGCGCAGCTACTCAGCAAGGCGCTGCCCGACCCGGCGCTAACGGAATATACCAAAGTCATCATTGAACAGGCCGACAGGCTACGCAACCTTGTCGATCGTTTACTGGGGCCGCAGCACCCGGGAATGCACATTACCGAGAGCATACATAAAGTCGCGGAGCGCGTGGTGGCGCTGGTGTCGATGGAACTGCCGGATAATGTCCGGCTTATCCGCGATTACGACCCCAGTCTGCCAGAACTGCCGCATGACCCGGAACAAATTGAGCAAGTACTGCTGAATATTGTCCGCAATGCCTTGCAGGCGCTGGGGCCGGAAGGCGGCGAAATTACGCTGCGTACCCGTACCGCCTTCCAGTTAACGCTGCATGGCGAACGCTATCGCCTGGCGGCGCGTATAGACGTTGAAGACAATGGGCCGGGCATTCCTCCCCATTTACAGGATACGCTGTTCTACCCGATGGTCAGTGGTCGCGAAGGCGGCACCGGGCTTGGGTTATCTATCGCCCGCAATCTTATCGATCAACACGCCGGCAAAATTGAATTTACCAGTTGGCCGGGGCATACCGAGTTTTCGGTTTACCTGCCGATTCGGAAATAGAGGTGTTTATGCAACGAGGAATAGTCTGGGTCGTCGATGATGATAGTTCCATCCGTTGGGTGCTTGAACGTGCTCTCGCCGGGGCAGGGTTGACCTGTACCACCTTTGAGAATGGTAATGAAGTACTGGCTGCGCTGGCCAGTAAAACGCCGGACGTCTTGCTGTCGGATATCCGAATGCCGGGAATGGACGGGCTGGCGCTATTAAAGCAGATTAAACAGCGTCACCCGATGCTTCCGGTCATCATTATGACCGCGCATTCCGATTTAGATGCCGCCGTGAGCGCCTATCAGCAGGGGGCGTTTGATTATCTGCCTAAACCGTTTGATATTGATGAAGCCGTCGCTCTGGTCGAGCGCGCGATTAGCCACTATCAGGAGCAGCAGCAGCCGCGTAATATCGAGGTTAACGGCCCGACAACAGACATGATAGGCGAAGCGCCCGCCATGCAGGATGTGTTTCGCATTATTGGTCGGCTGTCGCGTTCTTCGATTAGCGTGCTGATTAACGGCGAATCAGGGACCGGTAAAGAACTGGTCGCCCATGCGCTTCACCGCCATAGCCCACGCGCCAAAGCGCCGTTTATCGCGCTCAATATGGCGGCCATCCCGAAAGATTTGATTGAATCCGAACTGTTTGGCCATGAGAAAGGCGCTTTTACCGGGGCGAATACCATCCGGCAGGGCCGTTTCGAGCAGGCTGACGGCGGCACGCTGTTTCTGGACGAAATTGGCGATATGCCGCTGGATGTCCAGACTCGTCTGTTACGCGTGCTGGCTGACGGACAGTTCTACCGTGTGGGCGGGTACGCGCCGGTAAAAGTGGATGTGCGCATTATCGCCGCCACCCACCAGAACCTCGAACGACGCGTTCAGGAAGGGAAATTCCGCGAAGACCTGTTCCACCGCCTGAACGTGATTCGTATCCATCTTCCGCCGTTGCGTGAACGCCGTGAGGATATTCCGCGCCTGGCGCGCCATTTTTTGCAGGTCGCCGCCCGTGAATTAGGCGTGGAAGCCAAATTATTACATCCAGAAACCGAAACGGCGTTAACACGCCTGGCATGGCCTGGTAACGTGCGTCAGTTAGAAAATACCTGCCGCTGGCTCACCGTCATGGCCGCCGGACAGGAGGTATTGATCCAGGATTTACCAGGCGAACTGTTTGAAGCCTCGGCGCCGGATAGCCCGTCCCACCTGCCGCCGGATAGCTGGGCGACATTACTGGCGCAATGGGCGGACCGCGCCTTGCGATCCGGTCATCAAAACCTGCTTTCTGAAGCGCAGCCAGAACTGGAGAGAACGCTACTGACCACGGCGTTACGCCATACGCAGGGTCATAAACAGGAAGCCGCCAGGCTGCTCGGTTGGGGGCGAAACACCCTAACGCGGAAGTTGAAAGAGCTGGGAATGGAGTAAACATTACCCGCGAGTGTAAAGATTAATAATTGAGCGCAAAACGCTGCTATTTTGCGCTTTACTGTTCCGATGAGTTCAGTATGATCATGCCCGGCAAACGGGGGGATTCATTATGTTAGAATCTATTATTAATCTGGTATCGAGTGGAGCGGTCGACAGCCACACGCCACAAACTGCGCTAGCCGCCGTGTTGTGTGCCGCGCTGGTAGGACTGTTCAGCTGACAATGTGCCGGATGGCGCTAATGCTTATCCGGCCTACAGGTTGTCGCAACGTGTAGGCCTGGTAAGCGCAGCGCCACCGGGCAACCCGGCTAAATGACGCGTGAGAACTGCTGCATCCGCGCTTTCTGGCGCAGATACGCGTCAAAGCACATGCAGATATTGCGGATCAGCAAACGACCTTTCGCCGTCACCTGAATTCCCTTCTCGCTAATATCCACCAGCCCATCTTTCGCCAGCGGCGACAGTAACTGCAAATCTTCGGCAAAATACTCAGCGAAATGCAAACCCCACTGCTGTTCGACAGCGTTAAAATCCAGGCGGAAGTTACAAATCAGCGCCTTGATAACATCGCGACGAATGCAATCATCACGGGTCAGCGTAATACCACGCCATAGCGCATTGCCCCGCTCATCCACTTGCTGGTAATAACGCTTCAGCTCTTTCTGGTTCTGCATGTAGCCATCGCCAATCATGCTGATAGCAGAAACCCCCATCCCCAGCAGATCGGTATCGCCCTGGGTCGTATAGCCCTGAAAATTACGGTGCAACACGCCTTCGCGCTGCGCGACGGCCAGTTCGTCGTCCGGACGGGCAAAATGGTCCATCCCGATAAACTGATAACCGGCCTGAGTAAGCGATACGATGGTCTCCTGCAAAATATCCAGTTTCTGCTGCGCGCTGGGTAAATCGGCATCTTTAATTTTACGCTGGGCGGCAAAAAGCGTTGGCAGATGCGCATAGTTAAAGACGCTCAAACGATCGGGGTTCAGCTCCGTCACACGCTTCAACGTGAAAGCGAAGCTTTCCGGCGTCTGTTTCGGTAGACCGTAGATCAAATCGATATTGGTCGAGGTAAAGCCAATATCGCGAGCGTGATTAAGCAGCGCAAAGATGAATTCTTCATCCTGCTCGCGGTTAACCAGGCGCTGCACCTCTTTATTAAAGTCCTGCACGCCCATACTCAGGCGGTTAAAACCTTCCGCACGTAAATGATCGAGCACATCCAGCTCAATTTCACGGGGATCGACTTCGATCGAGATTTCCGCGTCGGTATTAAAGTGGAAATTTTCACGCAACAGCGTCATTAAGCGGCTGATTTGCGCTTTATTCAGGTAAGTAGGCGTACCGCCGCCCCAGTGAAGCTGGCTGACATGACGGTCTGCAAACAGCGGCGCGCGATGGCGAATTTCCTGCTCAAGCGCGTCAAGATACTGGTCAGCTTTATGCTGTTGGCGGGTGACAATCTTGTTGCAGCCGCAGAAATAACACAACTTGTGACAAAACGGGATATGCACATACAGCGAGAGCGGACGTTCAGGATAACGCGCCACAGCCTGCAAGAATGCGGCGTCCTCGAAGTCTTCAGAAAACTCCAGCGCGGTTGGGTACGAGGTATATCGTGGCCCGGAATAGTTATATTTCTGGATCAGGGCCAGATCCCAGTCTATTTGCTGTTCAGACATGCTCACTCCTTCCGATGGCGTCTCTGGCGGGTACGGCGTACCGGCTTCACGCCATGACGGGCGGCAAGCCGGCTGCGCAGCCATTTCTGACGCCGCGACAATCGCTGTAGTTTAACGAATAACCACACCAGATAACATATAACCGGAAGGGTTATAAGCAGGACGGGCAAGCCCACGGTGTAAACCCGTTAGTTGCCGCCTCTTAGCAGGCGCATCATATCTTCCTGCTTCTCGTCCTCTTCGTCGTCTTCTTCGTCGTCATCGTAAGACAGACCAAGCTTCTGCATCAGTTCATCAATACGATCCAGTTTGGCATCTACCCAGGCTTGATCTTCCGCACTCAGGGTTTCGCCCGCTTCCAGACGTTCTAACAGCGCATCCAGGCGCTCATCCGTTTCCAGTAAATCCAACTCCGCCTGCGGTGAAAGCATAGGTTTCTCACTTTTCGGTTTATGCTGTTGGGTCACTTTTTCAGTCACGCCCAATGGAACAGGTGTTTTACTGCCAATACGTGGATCTTTTTGTTGATTCTGATTGCCGCCGCCCGAAGCGGAATTGCCGCCCGCCGCGCGACTTCCCGGCGCATGACCGCGATGTTTTTTCAGGCGTTTACGGTCGCGCGCCTCCTGGTTTAACTCTTCACGCGTTTTACGACGCTGTTTGCCAAAGGCTTTACTGCGCGGTGCAGAGGTTGGTTTTTTCATGATGTCAGATCTTTAAGCCGTTTTATTCAGTATAGAATTGAGGCGGAATCTAGCAGAAAGCAAGCAAAGAAAAAAGGCGACAGAGTAATCTGCCGCCTTTTTTCTTGACTCACGACCCTTAACGGGTTCCACCATCCCTGTTGGCTATCAACACGCCCTGTTTTTCCCTTAGCCTGGAACATTCCATGTTGTTTCCATTTCCTTTTACTAACGTCTCCGGACGTTTGTCTTCCTGACAATCCTGTGTCTTCGCCTCCTGGCGCTCCTGACCCTCATCCTGAGTCGTTGATCCTGTTAGCGTCCTCGCTATGTGCATTACTTTACTCTTTTGGGGTAAACTCACAAGATACCGACACGGCAAATCCCTTTTTTTCAGACAATTACCTTTCTATAAATTCATGATTTAACTATATTAACTGGCTTTTAGCGTGACAACGACTCTGTCATGTCGCATAAGTGCAATGGACAATGTCTCACAAAGCGTATGGCTTTTGCTTACAGCACCGACGCGCCGAAAAATCCGTCTTTTGCTGGCGTTCAGGTATAATCGCCACAATGCTTTGACTGACGGAGACGACCGCTTTGACTAACCTGAATTATCAACAGACGCATTTTGTGATGAGTGCGCCTGATATTCGCCATTTACCTTCCGATTGCGGAATTGAAGTGGCTTTTGCTGGCCGTTCCAATGCAGGCAAATCCAGCGCCCTGAACACGTTGACCAACCAAAAAAGCCTGGCGCGCACCTCTAAAACGCCGGGCCGTACCCAATTGATTAACCTGTTTGAAGTCGTAGAGGGCAAACGGTTGGTCGACCTGCCGGGCTATGGGTATGCGGAAGTCCCGGAAGAGATGAAACGCAAGTGGCAACGCGCGCTGGGGGAATATCTGGAGAAACGTCAAAGCCTACAGGGCTTAGTCGTTTTAATGGATATCCGCCATCCGTTGAAAGACCTCGACCAACAGATGATCCAGTGGGCTGTAGAGAGCAATATCCAGGTTCTGGTTCTGCTGACCAAAGCGGACAAACTGGCCAGCGGCGCGCGCAAGGCGCAGTTGAATATGGTACGTGAAGCCGTGCTGGCTTTTAATGGCGATGTGCAGGTAGAAGCGTTTTCCTCGCTGAAAAAGCAGGGCGTGGATAAGTTACGTCAGAAGCTGGATAGCTGGTTTAGTGAACTGGCACCGGTCGAAGAGATTCAGGACGGGGAATAATCACCCGCTATGCCGGATGGCGCCGCTGCGCGTCTTATCCGGCCTACGGTGTGAGCGAAACTTTTCTTGCGCACAATAAAAAACGCCCCAGTCATAAACTGACTGGGGCGGCTAAAATATTCAGCCAAATCCGATTACGTGAAGTAAAAGGTCTGAAAGATAGAACATCTTACCTCTGTACCCTACGTGAATAACTTTACTCTTTTTTGAGCAACACAGAAAGACCTTTTCGTAATTTTTTTTCATTCTTTACATAGGGAATTCTAATACCCATCACAAAACCCCCGTGCTTATGTTGCTTAATTACGAAAAAAGCGCGTTATTCCTTAAATGCTTAGTGCGCTTGATCCCAATTTTCCCCGCTACCGACTTCTACCAGCAACGGCACATCAATACGCGTGCAGTTTTCCATCAACTGATGGATACGTTTTGCTACCGCATCTAAGTCGTCTTTATGCACCTCGAACACTAATTCATCGTGTACCTGCATAATCATCCGCACGCGTGGCTGCTCGGCCTGTAGCCAGGCATCGACGGCAATCATGGCGCGCTTGATGATATCGGCAGCCGTTCCTTGCATGGGAGCATTGATCGCCGCGCGTTCCGCCCCCGCGCGCCGCGCCGCGTTGCTGGATTTAATATCCGGCAGGTAAAGGCGGCGTCCCTCCAGCGTTTCCACATAGCCTTGTTCTTTTGCCTGAGCGCGGGTGCGCTCCATATATTCCAGCACGCCAGGGTAGCGTTCGAAGTAGAGATCCATATACTTCTGCGCCTCTTTACGCGGAATATTAAGCTGGCGAGAAAGACCGAAGGCGCTCATCCCGTAAATCAGGCCAAAGTTAATGGCTTTCGCACTTCGGCGCTGTTCCCCGGTCACGCTATCCAGCGGCAAGCCAAAGACTTCCGCCGCCGTTGCGCGGTGAATATCCTTCCCTTCGGCGAATGCCGTGAGCAGTCCTTTATCACGGGAAAGATGCGCCATAATACGCAGCTCAATCTGTGAATAGTCCGCAGACACGATGAGATAATCCTCAGGCGCAATAAATGCCTGACGAATGCGGCGGCCTTCTTCATTGCGCACCGGAATATTTTGCAGGTTCGGATCGGTGGACGATAAACGTCCCGTCGCCGTTACCGCCTGATGATAGGACGTATGGACGCGCCCGGTTTTCGGGTTAATCATCAGCGGCAGCTTATCGGTATAGGTGGATTTTAGCTTCGCCAGACCACGATACTCCAGAATCACTTTCGGCAGCGGATAGTCCAGCGCCAGCTCTTCCAGCACCTCTTCCGACGTTGACGGCGCGCCGCCAGGCGTTTTCTTCAACGGCTTAATACCCTGCTTTTCAAACAGGATAGTCTGCAACTGCTTCGTCGAGGACAGGTTGAACGCCTCGCCCGCAATGTCATGCGCTTTCTTTTCCAGTTCCGCCAGACGTAGTGTGATTTCTTCCGAATGTTTGTGCAGGACGGCAGGATCGATTTTTACGCCATTGCGCTCAACGCGTGACAGTACCGGCACCAGCGGCATTTCGATGTTTTCGAAAACATTCAGCGGGCCTTTGTGCTGCTGGAGCTCTGGCCACATTTTGAGATGCAACTGTAACGTGACATCCGCATCTTCTGCCGCATAGCGCCCCGCTTCCTCCAGTGCGATCTGGTTAAAGGTGAGCTGGTTTTTACCTTTACCGGCAATGTCTTCAAAGGTGATAGTTTTGTGCTTCAGCCAACGATCGGACAAGCTGTCCATATCATGGCGTCCGGCGACGCTGTTCAGAATGTAAGACTCAAGCATGGTATCGAAGGCGATACCGCGCAGCTCAATACCGTAATTTTGCAAGACGCCGCGATCGTACTTGAGGTTTTGCCCCACTTTGCGCACTTTTTCATCTTCCAGCAGCGGCTTCAGCAGTTCCAGAGCACGCTGGCGGGAGATTTGATCCGGAGCGTCCAGATAATCATGTGCGACAGGTACATACGCGGCAACGCCAGGTTCGATGGCAAACGAGAGGCCCACCAGGTTGGCGGCGATATTATCCAGACTGTCGGTCTCCGTGTCGAAAGCAAAAACTGGCGCTTTTTTCAGCTTTTCAATCCAGCTTTCCAGCGTAACGTCGTCCAGAATAGTGACATAATTTTCATAAGAGAGCGCCGCTGCCGGTTCGCTGGGCGATTCATCAATAACGACCGTTTCCTGCGGTTTGGCCGCCGGTTTCGCGCCCTTTGCCTGTAGCCACTTGCCTGACTCGACGTCCGCCGTCCAGCGCTTGAACTCATATTTTTTAAACAGGCCCAGCAGTTCATCCGCAATCGGCTGCTGCACTTCAAGCTGTTCGCAGGTCAGCTCCAGCTCAACATCCGTTTTAATGGTGGCGAGTTTATAAGACAGGTACGCTACGTCTTTATTCTGCGCTAATTTAGCGGCCATCGTTTTGGCGCCGCGGAAAGTGAGACCGGCAATTTTTTCCGGCTCGGCGTACAGCGTATCCAGGCCGCCCAATCCCTGAAGCAAGGCTTGCGCCGTCTTCTCACCCACGCCTGGTACGCCCGGAATATTATCCGAGGAGTCCCCCATCAGCGCCAGAAAGTCGATAATCAGCTCAGGCGGCACACCGTACTTATTAACGACTTCATCCGGGCCGAGGATGGTGTTAGTCATGGTGTTGATCAGCGTAATATTCGGCGTCACCAACTGTGCCATATCTTTATCGCCGGTGCTGATTAATACCGGACGCCCCACCTTCTCCGCTTCCCGCGCCAGTGTACCGATAACGTCATCCGCTTCTACGCCAGAGACCGCCAGCAGAGGTAACCCCATGGCTTTAACCATGGCATGTAACGGCTCTATTTGCGCACGAAGATCATCCGGCATCGGAGGACGATGCGATTTGTAATGTTCAAAGAGCTCATCACGGAAGGTTTTTCCTTTGGCGTCAAACACCACCGCAGCATGCGTCGGCTGATACTGCATGATCAGGCTGCGCAACATGTTGAGGACACCATACATTGCGCCCGTAGGTTCTCCCGCGCTGTTGGTTAACGGCGGAAACGCATGATAGGCGCGATAGAGATAGGATGAGCCATCTACGAGAATAAGTGGGTTTTCTGGGATCTGAACCATAATGTCCGTGCCTGTTTAACAGATTATGGTTAAAGGATGCCACATACAGGAGGAAAACTTGAGTTTTTCGCCGCATTTGCGGAAAAGTTTTGTCGATCTTCAGGATCGCTCGCAAAATAACCTGTGGATAACTTTGTGTGTAAATTCTTACCATTACTTTAAAATCAGCGCGATAGCCTTCTCGTCTTAATAATTACCCATTATTTTCAATGAGTTGTTAACATCACGTTTTTCTGATTATCTGATTCATGCCGTTATCATAATGTGGATAGTTGTTACGAGTGTTTCTATTTCACTCAGCGCCATCATTAGCATCGTTTTCTGATAGAATCAGCCCCTTGCGCCCTTTTCGCGCACCGTTTATGGCTAACTTTTGAATAATTTATTATGACGAGAATACTCGCGGCTATCACGCTCCCATTAAGTATCGTATTGACCATCCTGGTCACTATTGTTTGCTCAGTACCGATCATCGTTGCCGGTATGGTAAAGCTCCTTTTGCCTGTTCCCTGTATCTGGCGCAAGGTCTCCATTTTCTGCAATTTCATGATGTATTGCTGGTGTGCTGGTCTTGCAGCGCTGTTACGCCTTAATCCGCACTTGCAATGGGATGTAGAAGGGTTAGAAGGGCTGAGCAAGAAAAATTGGTATTTACTGATTTGTAATCATCGCAGCTGGGCCGATATCGTTGTGCTTTGCGTTCTGTTCCGCAAGCATATCCCAATGAATAAGTACTTTCTTAAACAGCAATTGGCCTGGGTACCGTTCATTGGCTTGGCGTGCTGGGCATTAGATATGCCGTTTATGAAGCGCTACTCCCGTAGCTACCTGCTCCGCCACCCCGATAGACGCGGCAAAGATGTTGAAACAACTCGTCGCTCTTGCGAAAAGTTTCGTCGGTATCCCACCACTATCGTTAACTTTGTTGAAGGCTCGCGATTTACGCATGAGAAACGTCAGCAAACGCATTCACCTTATCAACATCTGTTGCCGCCAAAAGCAGCCGGTATTGCAATGGCGATTAACGTTTTAGGCTCACAGTTCGATAAGCTGCTTAATATTACGTTGTGTTACCCAAACAACGATCGCCACCCTTTCTACGATATGCTAAGCGGTAGGCTGACGCGTATTGTTGTTCGGGTGCAACTGGAACCCATAAATGAAGAACTGCACGGCGATTACGTGAACGACAAAACATTCAAACGCCGTTTTCAACGTTGGCTTAATACGCTGTGGGATAAGAAAGATATACAGATAGAAGAGATTAAAACATCTTATAAAAACGCCGGTCAGTGACCGGCGTTCTTTTTATTTTTTATCAACCAAATATTTCACGGTATCAGCATACTGCTGAACAAAAACATCCATGCTGCTGGTATCCATGCCTTGTGGGTTAATCTGGTATTTGCCATTGACGAACATCGCCGGAACGCCCTGCAGTTGCAGGTCAGCCGCGGCTTTCTCCTGTTGCGCAACCAGTGATTTCACCACGAAGCTGTTCCATGCCGCATCGTAATCTTCGCCTTTGACGCCCGCATCAACGAACACTTTACGGATATCCGCGGCAGATTGTATTGTCTGGGTTTTCTGTACGGCTTCAAACAGCGGGACCGTGACTTTATCTTCTACACCCAACGCCATCGCCACCGCCCATGCCTGGGTGAGCTCCTTGCCCAACGGCCCCAGGAACTCAACGTGGTACTTGGTCATTTTGGTGCCTTCCGGCAGCTTTTTCTTCACATTGTCAGACACATGAAGCACTTCTTCAAACTGATAACAATGTGGGCAGTAGAAGGAGAAAAACTCCAGTACCTGGGGTTCGCCAGCGACCGGTTTATCCAGCGTGATATACTGTTTACCGTCGCTGATCTGTGCTGCCGAGGCGCTAAAAGCTAAAACCATACCAGCCAGCGCCAGCCAAATCTTTTTCATGATCAACTCTCTCCGATTAATACATTGGCGTTAATTGTAAAGGGGGTTCGTGCAAAATTTTAGTCTGCTCAATAAAAGTCGTTGTCTGTCGCTGCCAGTAATCTTCCCCTGTTAACCAGGGAAAGTTTTTTGGAAACGCAGGATCGCCCCAACGACGAATCAACCAGGCAAGATAATAAACTAAACGCATGGCGCGTAAAGGTTCAATGAGACCAATTTCAGCCGTATCGAACTCACTAACTTCTTCATAAGCTTCAATAATGGTTTCAAGCTGCATTCGCTGTTCGGCTTTGTCGCCGTTCAGCAGCATCCATAAATCCTGTATCGCCGGGCCGTTACGGGCATCATCTAAATCGACAAACAGCGGTCCATCACGCCATAGAATGTTGCCGGCATGACAATCGCCGTGCAATCGCAGCGTGGCGAAATCGGTGCGCCAGCATTCGGTAACTGCAGACAGTAGAGTATCAGTGGCTTTCAGGAAAGCCGCTTTTTGCCCGGAGGGAATCAGTGCGGCATCTTCGAATACCTGGCGAGGTTCAAAAAGATACTCTGCAAGCCCAATGTCAGGCCGGAAAGTGAAAGGACGTTTTCGCCCCGTCTGATGCAATCGGCCAAGATAACGCCCTACCGCCTCCATCTGATCGATATTGTCTGCTTCAAACTGACGACCGCCTACGCTGGGGAAAATGGCATAATGATAGCCCTGATGCGCTAACAGTGTCTGGCCATTAAACGCGAGCGGAGCAGCAACCGGAACCTCATCCTTCACCAGTTCAAGCGCGAATTGGTGTTCTTCCCGAATTTGATCAACAGACCAGCGTTCAGGACGATAAAACTTAACGACAAAACGTCGACGGTCTTCATCCTGAAACTGATAGACGCGGTTTTCATAACTGTTTAGTGGAGTCAGCCCGGAATCCACCCTGATCCCCTGTTCAAACAGCGCATCCATGATGGTTTCCGGGTGTAGCGTCTGGAAAGTAAAAGCGTTGTCGTTCATCCCATCATCCGGAAAATACTACGAATGATTCAGGATATCATTTCGTGGCGATTTCGGTGGCGCCGCTTACAAGGTTTTACTCTTTAATAACGCCGCGGGCGCGTAAAAGCGCCGTTTTAAAGTCCTCTTCATAGTCTTTTTGAATCCCTGGAATGGCGGCGTCTTTGGCGGAATCGCGCATTTTCAGATGGTAGATCAGGATATCATCAGTTAAATCTTCCAGTTTGCCGTCAAAACCTGACTCTTTCGCCAGTTTCTGCAAAAATTGCGTCAGATTAAGATCAGGCTCTTTCTGCCAGGCTGGCTGGAGGAGTTCAATGACTTCATTCAGGCGTTTACATTTCATAGCTGTGCTCCTTATTCTTGATACAGACACGGTAGCAGGGTCAATCCCACAATAAAAGAGGCGATATCGGTGAATCTGGATGAAGTAATAACCGGCGTGGTGCTGGCAGGCGGTAAAGCCCGGCGGATGGGAGGTGCGGATAAAGGTCTGCTTGAACTGGGCGGGAAACCGCTCTGGCGACACGTTGCCGACGCGCTCGCGCCACAACTTGCTACGGTCGTCATTAGTGCTAATCGCCATCTGGATATCTACCAGGCCAGCGGCCTGAAAGTCATTCCGGATTCAATCGCTGACTTTCCCGGTCCGCTGGCGGGTATGCTTTCCGTTTTTCAGCAGTTAGCAGGCGACTGGTTTCTGTTTTGTCCCTGTGACAATCCCTGTATCCCCCCCAACCTGGTCGATCGTTTAGCAACGCAGCGTCATGGCGCACCCGTGGTTTGGGTTCATGATGGAGAGCGCGATCATCCAACGATCGCGTTGATTAATCGTGCCGTTGAGCCCCAGTTGACAGCTTATTTGCAAGCAGGCGAGCGGCGGGTAATGATTTTTATGCGCCAGGTAGGCGGACACGCCGTTGATTTCAGCGATTGTAAAGAGGCATTTGTGAACGTCAACACGCCGGAGGAACTCGCGCAATGGCAAAAGAGACCATGATACCGCTACTCGCCATTGCCGCGTGGAGCGGCACGGGAAAAACAACACTGCTGAAAAAACTGATCCCAGCACTTTGTGCGCACGGTATTCGGCCAGGGCTGATTAAGCATACCCATCATGATATGGATGTTGATAAACCGGGTAAAGATAGCTACGAATTACGTAAAGCCGGGGCGGCACAGACGCTGGTTGCCAGTCAGCAGCGCTGGGCGTTAATGACTGAAACGCCGGGGCAAGAAGAGTTGGATCTGGCATGGCTGGTGAGCCGGATGGATGCATCAAAGCTAGATATGGTGCTGGTAGAAGGGTTTAAACACGAGGCAGTTGCGAAGATCTTACTTTTTCGTCAGGGATGTGGGCACAGCGAGGAAGAATTAATTCTTGACGAGCATGTTATTGCGGTTGCCAGTGATATTCCACTTGCCGTAGCGGTACCCGTTTTGGATCTTAATGATGTATCGCAGATTTCTGCCTTCATTTTGCGGTGGTTAGAGAAAGCACGTACCTTGTAGGCCGAATAAGGCGGAGCCGCCATCCGGCGGTGCCGGTTGCCTGATGGCGCTGCGCTTATCAGGCCTACGGTTTTACAGTTACCGCACACGCAAAAAAGCCCGTCCAGACGGACGGGCTTCTTCACTTGTCTGATGCCTGGCAGTTTATGGCGGGCGTCCTGCCCGCCACCCTACGGGCCGTTGCTGCGCAACGTTCAAATCCGCTCCCGGCGGATTTCTCCTCCTCAGGAGAGTGCTCACCGACAGACCACAGATAAAACAAAAGGCCCTGTCTTCCGACAGGGCCCTTCGTTTTATTTGATGCCTGGCAGTTCCCTACTCTCGCATGGGGAGACCCCACA
>NZ_SNMT01000028.1:0-50582 GCF_013350575.1 Salmonella sp. SG203 | reverse complement strand
GTGTATGCGCCGGTCGCTTATTCACGGGCTATGAACCCCTGGAGGTATCAGGCTGCATACACCTTGCCAAATCTAACCATGGATATTTTAAACAAATTTTAAGATACAAGGTGGTTCCACGGCAATCGCTGTTATACCTCAGGTTGAACGGCTCTTTCGCACGAACAACGCGCCCATCCGCTCGCCAGCCGGCCGCGGCTGAGCAGGTGACGGGTTTTCCGATAATGGCCTCAAGCGCCGTTATGCCGCGCGCGATATCTTCTTCAAGCTGGCGGATACTCCAGTGGCCGCTGTGAGTCTGCCACGCATGGTGATCCCAGGCATGTAGTCCCGTCTCATGGTATGTTGCCGTTTCACGAATAATCCCGGCATTAGCGTTGCCGATATTTTTTCCCGGCCAGGCGGTGCCGGCCAGCAGGATATCCCAACCGTAGAGCGAGGCGGCGTTTGAACGTAGCATTTTCCATAAAAATCGCGGTCTTATCAGACGCCAAAGATGACGTCCCATATTGTCCGGCCCGACGCTGAAGAAAAAGCTGGCCTGAACGCCGTGGCGATGCAATGTCGCCAGCAGCCGGGGAACACCTTCACGCGTTCCTCGCAAGGTATCAACATCAATGCGTAAACCGACTTTCGTCATGATGCGCGTTCCGCGACATCTACGCTGCGCAGAAAGAAGTCCAGCGTTTCTTCAACCGTATCACGCATCGCAATAGACGGCTCCCAGCCCAGACAGCGCCTGGCATTGTCGATACTGGGTTTCCGGTGTGCGACATCCTGATAACCCTTGCCGTAATAACTACGGCTTTCGACGACCTGGAAACCGGCAAACGGTGGGAAATGGCAGCGCAGCGGATGCTTATCAAAACTGTCGAGCAACAGCGTCGCCAGTTCCTGAATACTGGCTTCGTTGTCAGGATTGCCGATATTAATGATTTTGCCATCGCACCGATCGCCATTATTCACAATAATGCGGAATAATGCTTCGATCCCATCGCGAATATCGGTGAAACAGCGCTTCTGCTGACCACCGTCGATAAGCTTGATCGGCGTCCCTTCTACCAGGTTCAGAATCAACTGCGTTATCGCGCGTGAACTGCCGATACGCGCCGCGTTCAGGCTATCCAGCCGCGGCCCCATCCAGTTAAAGGGGCGGAAAAGCGTGAAGCGCAATCCCTCTTTTTCGCCATAAGCCCAAATCACCCGGTCGAGAAGCTGTTTGGAAACGGAGTAAATCCAGCGTGGCTTATTCACCGGCCCGACGATCAGATTCGATTTGTCCTCGTCAAAAGAGGCGTCCGTACACATGCCGTACACTTCAGAGGTAGACGGGAAAACCACGCGTTTACGGTATTTCACGCAATAACGGATAATCCGCAGGTTTTCTTCAAAATCAAGTTCAAAGACGCGCAGCGGGTTGCGGGTGTATTCAATCGGGGTTGCAATTGCTACCAGCGGCAGTACGACATCGCATTTTTTGACATGATATTCGATCCATTCTGAGTGGATGCTGATATCTCCCTCCACGAAATGAAATCGAGGGTGGAGCAGGAATCGGCTAATGGCGTTGCTGCCGATATCCATACCGTAGACCTCGTAATTCTCTTCATTCAGTAACCGTTCGGTCAAATGATTGCCGATAAAACCGTTGACGCCGAGGATGAGAACGCGAATGCGACGTTTACCGCTGGTCGCTGGTGGACGGTTCAAACGCGCGCCCGCCACCAGACCAAGCGTCTGTGCAAGCTGCGAGCCCTGTACAGTAATACCGTCTCCGGCCTGGCCGGTAATAATCTCCAGCGCGCCATCAGCGCAGGCGACCCGCAGCGGAGAGACCGAAATTACCGAGCCGGGAAGCGCGCCCTGCGCATCCGGACAAATTCGGGAAGACCAGATAGTGAATTTTTGCGAGCCGTTATAGCTGAACGCGCCGGGCCAGGGGGCGGCTACCGCCCGCACCAGGTTATGCACAGTGGAAACCGGTTTATGCCAGTCGATAAGGCCATCTTCCGGCCTGCGGCGACCATAATACGTAGCGTCAGACTCACGCTGGGGAACAGAAGGTATATCGCCGCATTTCATGGTGGGCAGGATGCTATTAAGCAACTGGCGCGCGGCCTGGCATAGCTTATGATGCAGGGTAAGCGCAACATCGTCCTGCGCAATAGCAACGCGTTGACTGGCGACAATCTCTCCGGCGTCGGCACGTTTGACCATACGATGCAGCGTTACGCCCGTTTCGCTTTCGCCGTTAACCAGAACCCAGTTTAGCGGCGCACGGCCACGATAGGCAGGCAATAGAGAACCGTGCAGATTGAACGCGCCAGCCGGGGCGAGGTGCAGAATTTCTTCGCTTAACAGGTTGCGGTAATAGAACGAAAAAATAATATCCGGCGCAAGCTCAGCGATGCGGTCGACCCAGATAGGATGATTTACGTTATCCGGCGCATAAACCGGAATCCCTAATCCTGCCGCCAGCCGGGAGACGGAGCCAAAAAAGGTGTTTTCCGCAGGATTATCGGCATGAGTGAAAATCGCGGCAATCTCATACCCGGCATCCAGTACGGCCTGCACGCCCTGACATCCCATATCGTGATAGGCAAAAATAACGGCTTTCATTGGTGACTTTCCTCAGTAAACGACGTGCTTTCCGGGTAGATAACTTGTTGAACAAAATAGCGGGGGCGGGCGCGGACATCGTTATAAATGCGACCAATGTATTCGCCCAGCAGCCCCATACCGATGAATTGCGCGCCGATGAAGGTAAACAGGACGGCAAAGAGCATAAATACGCCTTCCGCCGCCCACTGCGGCCCCAGCGCCAGGCGAAGTACAATAAGCAATACCGACAGGCTAAACCCGCCGATGGCGATAACGCTGCCCAGCAGGCTCAACAGGCGCAGAGGCGTCGTCGTCAGGCAGGTCACTAGGTCATACATCAGGTTAATGAGACGCATAAAACTGTATTTAGAGTCGCCAAATTCACGTTCAGCGTGATGCACCGGGATTTCGGTAGCCCGACGAGCGAAAATGTTGGCCAGAATAGGGATAAAGGTGCTGCGTTCATGGCAGCGCAACATGGTATCGATAATAGGGCGGCGATAGGCGCGTAACATGCAGCCGTAATCGCCCATCGCTTTGCCCGTTGTGCGCTGGATCAGTAGATTAATGATTTTTGACGCCGATTTGCGAAACAGGCTGTCCTGTCGGTTCTGGCGCACGGTGCCTACCACATCGAACCCTTCATCGGCTTTCGCCACCAGGCGCGGGATCTCTTCCGGCGGGTTTTGCAGATCGGCATCCAGCGTAATGATAAGATCGCCGCTTACATGGCTAAACCCCGCCATAATCGCTGCATGTTGACCGTAGTTACGGTTGAGTAAAATAGAGATGATATGGCTATCGGCCTCCTGGGACGCCTTAACCATCAGCTCCGCCGAGCTATCGCTGCTACCATCATCTATCAATAAAATCTCCCACGCTTTGCCCAGGCTCTCGCAGGCGATGGTGGTGCGTCTTATCAATTCCGGCAGGCTTTCCTGTTCGTTATAGACAGGAATAACCACCGAGACTTTTTTTATGGGGGCGGCGTCAAACATGCTTATTGTCCTGCTATCTGATGAAGGGCGGTAATGACCCGATCAAAGTCACTCTCGGTCATATCCGGGAAGAGCGGCAGTGAGCAGATCCGCTCGCTGTTCCACTCGGTGTCAGGCAGTGTGAGCGTTGGGAAACGTTCGCGATAATATTTTTGCGTATGCGCGGCGCGGAAATGCAGCCCTGTGCCGATGCCTTTCGCTTTCAGCGATGCCATCAGAGCATCCCGGGTAATACCGCAGCGGGCTTCATCGACCCGGATAATGAATAAATGCCAGGCGTGAATATGTTCCCACGACGGAAGGCTCAGAGGCTGAAAAGGCAGGTCTGCCATTGCCTGGTGGTACTGCGCTGCGATGGCGGCGCGGCGAGCGTTAAGCGCATCCAGTTTCTGTAACTGAGCAAGCGCGATAGCGGCGTTGAGGTCGGGCAAATTATATTTGTAGCCCGGCGCCAGGACTTCCGCTTGTGGCGCGCGTCCTCCGCTCTGTCGATCCCAGGCATCAACGCCAAGCCCGTGAAACTTGAGACTGCGCAGTTTATCGGCGAATTGCGGGTTATCCGTGACGACGATACCGCCTTCAGCGCAGGTAATGTTCTTAATGGCGTGGAAGGAGAAAATCGCGGTGCCCCGGGCGCCAATGTGGCGACCTTTGTAGCTGGTTCCTGTCGCGTGCGCCGCGTCTTCAATCACCGGGATGCCATAACGCTCGCCAAGAGCGTAAATAGCGTCCAGATCGGCGGGCGCGCCAGCGTAGTGGACGGGGATAATTGCTTTGGTTTGTGGCGTAATCGCGGCTTCGATATGTTCAGGCGTGACCATCAGCGTATCGCGATCGACATCGACCATGACGGGGGTCGCGCCGAGTAAAACGATCATATTTAGCGTAGAAACCCACGTCATTGACGGTGTAATGACCTCGTCGCCTTCACCAATGCCCAGCGCCATCAACGCGATGTGCATACCGGCAGTGGCTGAACTGACGGCAACGGCATATTGATTGCCTGTTAGCCGACAAAACGCCGCTTCCAGTTCCTGATTTTTCGGGCCGGTTGTTATCCAACCTGAGTCCAGTACGGTCTTAACGGCAGTAAGCTCTTCCGCGCCCATCGCCGGACGGGAGAAAGGCAAAAAGTCCGACATCATTTTTCCTTCAGCCATTGAAAGCCGCTTTTCAAATATTTCGGCAATAGAAAAGGGCTTATTTTTTAACGCATTTAGCTGAACCCTACTGGATGAAGATTAAATTAACATTAAGAAATTAAGGTGAAGTAAAAAGATAATTTTTAACGGAATTATGCTTTGCTTTCGCCGAAAGTTTAAGGCATTTTATGCATGCCCAAAAGCTGTTTTTATGTTTCTGGCCTGGTCTTCCGTTGCGGAATTTCATTTTAATCGTATTGCTATTAAGTTAGCTGCACTGTGTGCCTGAGAGGTTAATGTGCTGGCATTTACCCTACGCTTTATTAAAAACAAACGCTATCTCGCGACTCTGGCGGGGGCGTTGGTTATTATCGCCGGGTTGACCTCACAACATGCCTGGAGTGGTAACGGTCTACCGCAGATTAACGGTAAAGCGCTGGCGGCGCTGGCGAAGCAGCATCCGGTAGTCGTGTTATTCCGCCATGCCGAGCGGTGCGATCGTTCCGATAATACCTGCCTGTCAGACAGCACGGGGATTACGGTCAACGGTGCGCAAGATGCCAGAGCGCTGGGTAAAGCCTTCAGTGCCGATATACAAAATTACAATCTCTATTCCAGTAATACGGTGCGCACCATCCAGTCGGCAACCTGGTTTTCTGCGGGCAGGTCGCTTACGGTGGATAAAAAAATGATGGATTGCGGCAGCGGTATTTATGCTTCAATCAATACGTTACTGAAAAAGTCGCAGAATAAAAATATAGTCATTTTTACCCATAATCATTGTTTGACGTATATTGCAAAAAATAAGCGCGGCGTAAAGTTTGATCCGGACTATCTTAATGCGCTCGTTATGCATGCGGAAAACGGAAAACTCTTTTTAGATGGTGAATTTGTTCCCGGCTAGCCGCATGTTAAAAGCGTAAAGACAGCCTGAAGCGGCTGTCGTCATTATAATAACCCTTTCAATGCTAATGTGTGGCGTGTCGCTACATTCAAATCATACAGCGCCAGTTCTTCTGGCTTGACCCAGGCGTAGTCCTGAAATTCGTCGTTAATACATATATCGCGGTTAGCGGAAACACAGTCGAAGATGAGATAAATCATATAAATCTCTTCTTGTCTGCCATCAGCGTAGGTTTTAATGCGGATATCGTCGCGGAAGGTCCACGGCGTAATATCGCTCAGAATCAGTTGTTCGCCGAGTTCCTCCCGAATCTCCCGACGCAGCGCCTCTTCAATGCGTTCGCCCGGCTCGACCCCGCCGCCCGACAGCGCCCACTGACCGGGAAAGACGCCGCGGTTGTCGGCCATTTTGCACAGCAGATAACAGCCATCATTTTGAATTAATGGGCAAACTATAGTTCGTTGACGCATAAGTCGCTTCCTTAAACCACCAGGCCATCAGCTTAACAAATCATTCTGCGAAATTCTTTGTGAAAAATGGAAGCGATAACGCAGACTGCGTTTTTTGTTAATTTTGTTGATGCAGGCGTCGCCATGTGATGGCGCAATGATGCGTCATGGCGAAAGTAGTATTTCGTTACAATATGTTTTTGGAATGGTTTCTTAGTGCATTGATTCCTCAGCGTCTGGCAGTACAATTCTGCCGTTTTGGGGAGTTTTTCTTTATGTGCTTGCTGGAAAGGGTAAAAATGAAAAAAAGCATATTATTAGGTTTTGCCGGAATGCTGTTCGTTTCTGCATCGGCGCAGGCCATCAGTATTAGCGGCCAGGCGGGCGAGGATTACACCAACATTGGCGTGGGTTTTGGTACGGAATCGACGGGACTGGCGCTAAGCGGCAACTGGATGCACAACGATGATGATGGCGATGCTGCGGGCGTGGGTCTGGGGCTGAACATTCCGGTGGGACCGCTGCTGGCGACGGTCGGCGGTAAAGGTATTTATACCAATCCGAAAGACAGCGATGAAGGCTATGCGGCGGCTGTCGGCGGTGGGCTACAATGGAAAATCGGCAACAGCTTCCGTCTGTTCGGCGAGTATTATTATTCACCAGATTCGCTGTCCAGCGGTATCGACAGTTATGAAGAAGCGAATGCAGGCGCGCGTTTCACCATTATGCGCCCGCTGAGCATTGAAGCCGGTTATCGTTACCTGAACCTGGCGGGTAAAGACGGCAACCGCGATAATGCGATTGCTGACGGCCCTTATGTTGGCGTAAACGCCAGCTTTTGATGCTAACGGCGCGGCAATCGTCGCGCCATATTCCTCCTTTTCCCGTCATTCTTCTTTCCACGTCCTATTCCTCTTTGCGTTATAGTGTTTTCATCATAAGAGCAGGAGAACACAATGCTAAATGTGGAAATGCTATCCACCGGGGATGAGGTGTTGCACGGACAAATCGTTGACACCAATGCCGCCTGGCTGGCTGATTTTTTCTTTCATCAGGGCGTTCCGTTATCACGGCGAAATACGGTAGGCGATAACCTGGACAGTCTGGTCGCTATCTTGCGTGAACGCAGTCAACATGCTGATGTTTTGATTGTTAATGGCGGGTTAGGGCCGACCAGCGATGATTTAAGCGCGCTCGCCGCGGCAACGGCAAAAGGCGAAGGATTAGTACTGCACCAGGCGTGGCTGACCGAAATGGAACGTTACTTTCAGCAGCGCGGTCGCGTGATGGCGCCGAGCAACCGTAAACAGGCGGAACTGCCTGCCAGCGCGGAGTTTATTAATAATCCGGTCGGCACGGCCTGTGGATTTGCGCTACAGCTCAACCGCTGCCTGATGTTTTTCACCCCCGGCGTACCGTCGGAATTTAAGGTTATGGTGGAGAAGGAAATCTTACCGCGGTTACGCGCGCGTTTTTCGCTGCCGGAGCCGCCGCTTTGCCTGCGGTTAACGACTTTTGGACGTTCAGAAAGCGACCTCGCGCAGCGTCTCGATTCACTGCCGTTGCCGCCCGGCGTGACGATGGGGTATCGCTCATCAATGCCGATCATTGAACTGAAATTGACCGGCCCGGCGACGCAACGGGAGGCGATGCTGGCGTTATGGCCAGAGGTCAAACGGGTTGCCGGGCAGAGTCTGATTTTTGAAGGTACGGAAAATCTGCCGGCGCAAATAGCCCGCCGCCTGCAGGAAAGGCAGTTGAGTCTGACGTTGAGCGAGCAATACACCAGCGGCTTACTGGCGCTACAGCTTTCCCGCGCCGGGGCGCCTGTTCTTGCCAGCGAAGTCGTTCCTTCTCAGGAAGAGACGCTGGCGCAAACGGCGCACTGGACGACAGAACGACGCAGCAATCATTATGCCGGTCTGGCGCTGGCCGTGTCGGGGCTGGAAAACGAACATCTTAATTTCGCGCTGGCGACGCCGGATGGCACGTATGCCTTACGCGTGCGTTTTAGCGCCAATCGGTATAGTCTGGCAATACGTCAGGAGGTATGCGCGATGATGGCGCTAAATATGCTGCGCCGCTGGCTTAATGGCGAGGACATTATCAGCGAGCATGGCTGGATAGACGTGGTTGAATCATTGACGGCATAGAACTTTTAGTGGGAAGGCTTGGCCTTCCCATCCTTATATACTTATAAATTCTTCGCAGAGCATCATTTCAGGATAAGAGCCTAATGGGATAGGCTCTAAGTACTCACCATTACTGGAGACTGTATTCATATATTTGCCGCCGGGTTTGGGTGTTAAATAGTGCTTGTTCTTCTACTGAAAGCGTTAAGAATTTTTCCGCAAATTCTCGTAGTGTGGTAACAGGATCGTTTTGTCCGGCATTCGATAAGAGTTGAATTGTATGGTAACAAAATAGACCACAGCCGTTGGGTACATTGTTCTGTAAATTCATTTCAATAAAATTAACCTCATCGCTTTCTGATATGCCTGCAATTTTTGCTGCTTCTATAATCTCTTGCTTAGTATTTTCATTTAAATCATAATAAGTATTAAATATAAGGCATTTTATTTTTTCTGCAAGTTTATAAAATAAACAGAGAAGCCAGTGATCTCCTGTATTTACCAGGAAGACTTCATTGTGAGATAATCCTGATTGAGCAATCTTTTCAAGTAGCTGAGTGCTTAATATATTTTCTTTGGTGGTAGGATGAATCAGCCCAATAGGATAGTTTACCGAGAGAAGAGGTGATTCTTGAACCAGACCTTGCGTTGCAGCTGCTAGCTCATCTGACGACAACATTCGCGCACCACACCAAAGATTTTCAACTCCTACCTGTTCTTGATCTGTCTGAGCGAACTGGTCGCCCATAATTTTATGTGCTATTCCTATTTTTTTAGAAAGGTCGGTTGTCGCGGAACCTGCCATATAAAGTAATCTGGAAGGGGCATGTAGCTTTTTCCACTCAGTATTATCTTTTGTTATATCGTTATTGGCGATTTGATGTAATACAAGGCAAGCCTGATTGATTTTTTTGTCTATATCTGGTGATCCCGATCTTTTTCCGCTAAAGAGATCAAAAAGTAATTTCTCAACTTTATGTCCCAGGTCATCGTTGCGTAACGCAAGATTGCATAACAGATCAATACAATTCTGATTACCGTTCTCTACTTCGCCAATCAACAACGCAAGCGCCTCATCGCTCACATCTTCTGAATATAAACTGTGAAATTGCGGTGTGCTCAATCGGTAAAGTGAATTTACACATATATTCATTTTGCTCTGTTTCCTGGTAGGTGAAAGTAACGAATATGATGTCATGTATAATTATTTGTAAAAATATTATTGTTAGTGGGAGATATATTAAATCAGGCATAGACCTGATTTTATTATTATTCACATAACACTCAATTATTATTGGAGATATTCAGTTATCCCCCTCTTTAAAGGAGGCTGGTAACGCGGCGATACAAGAGATATTGCTCTATAAACAGTAACGTCGTTATCTGTCATGCCACCGTGGGTTAGCGGTCATGGTTAACCAAATAGGGCAGGTTATTGCAAAGAGACATCCGCGTTTATACCCAAAATAATCCGTAGCCAACACATAAGCAACTTGAAGTATGAAGGGTATATGTCTGATGGAAAATCGTCCCTGGTGAGTAGGGTAATAGCGCCGGAGGGGCTCCGGCGCTTTTTACTTAGCCCAGCGCTTTCGCCAGTAGCGTAATGGGGTGTTCGCAGCGTTTGCTTGTAGACATCTCAATTTGCCACTTACAGGTTTCACAATCGGTGACGACAATGTCGGCGCCGCTCTCTTCAATCTGGCGGAACAGTGGCGCGCCGATGGACTGTGATGTCGGATAGTTTTCCTTTTTAAATCCATACGTACCGGCAATGCCGCAGCACTGTGAATCAAGTACCGTCAATTCAAGCCCCGGAATTTGCCGCAACAGTTCAAGCGTGTAAAGCGTCCAGCCCATTTTTTCCATATGACACGGCGTATGGTAGACCACTTTCAGCGGCAAAGGATTAAGCGGCAGCGTTTTCCTGGCATCCAGTTTGCGCCATAGCCAGCGGGTGGCCAGCTCGATATGTTCGCGCAGCCCGGCGTTGTCCACGTCCAGCACTTCAGGATATTCATCGCGCAACGCAAACGTACAGGTGGATGACGTGGCGATGACCGGAATACCTTTGACGGCAATCGCCTCGCGTAGCGACTCCACATTGCTGATAGCCTGTTTGCGAGCTTTATCCGTAAAACCGTTAGCGATCAGCGGTACGCCGCAACACTTCTCTTTACTCAGTAACTGTACGCCAGTACCCATTGCGTTCAGCACCTTAATCAGATCTTTTCCGAGCTGCGGATGGTTGTAATTCACAAAACAGCCATGGAAAAAGGCGACCTGATCTTTGTATTTAGCCTGCTGCGCCGCCACGCTACGATACCAGCGGCGGAAGGTGCCGAAAGAGTATTTTGGTAAGGTGCGGCGATGATCGATTTTGAGCGCGTAATCAAGCAACTGGCGCACTGGCTTTAATGCGGTGGCGGTATTGACCACCGGCGCGAACGGCGTTGAAACGCTGCCCATCAGATCGGTATGGCTGAGAATAAAGTTACGCAATGACGGGCGCGTCGTATCGTATTTCGCGCGGGCGCGCTGGATGATATCGCCAATCTTCACGTCCGACGGACAGGCGACCTCACACCGTTTGCAGTTAATGCAATATTTCAGCGCCTCGTCATACAGGGCGCCGTCTTTCAGACGCAGGCGTTCGCCATCCGGTCCGGCCTGTTTAGGGCCAGGGTAGCCAGGATTAACGCGGCTGACCGGGCACGCGGTGGTGCACACCGTACATTTAATACAACTTTCAAAACGTGTGTCGCTCATTGCTGTTCTCCTGCACGCTCAGCGATATGGTGCGCGGCCTGGAGGGCGCTGACTGCGCAGACGCCGCCGCCGCATCCCTCAGCTATAGGATCGAATCCCGCCAGCACAGAACCTATTGCATACAGATTTTCTACCGTGTTGCCCGCAAGGGAGGGGCGGAAGGCGTCATCCGTCACGACGCCAAACTGCTGCCAGGGCTGTGGGTCGAAGAAATGTTGTTGATACCATTCGGCGCGGGTGGCCGTTTGCTGTACGTCGAGCCCTAAAATAGGTTCGCGGATCCCTTCGCGCTCGGCAACCAGACCGCTACTAAAGAAGCTACCGCTGGCAAGTACGGCAAAACGCGGGCGCAGTGGGATATCGGCATGGTTGCGGGTCCATATTTCGCTCACGGTACCGCGACGGCAGGTGACTTTCTTCACTTCATCGCCCGGCATCCAGATGCCGCCCTGACGGACAAACTGGCGCTGGAGCTGATTGTGCAGACGAATACCGAGCACCGATGGCGGCAGCGTCGGCAGCAGCGTGAGCGCGCAGGGCAGACGTTCGTTAAGCCAGCGCCACAGCGTATCGTTCGCCAGCCCGAAACAGGCGGGCATGATGATCATGTCGCAGTTTGTCGCTATTGGCGACAGCGCGTCGTACAGCAGCGGCCATTTTTCTTCGTTATCAAGCAGACGCGCAATATTGACCGCGCGAAATTCCGTCGGGTTATCACGCAGTACGTCCAGTTCCGGAAGGTCGATTTCTGCGGTTTCCACGTTGAGGTCGCGTTGGCGCAGCGACGCTGCCGCAAGGTGCGCCTGGAAATCCAGTAATCCGCTAACGCCGACGACGCAAATTCGCTGTGCGGATAACGGCCAGACCGGTACTTCCGGCGAGCTAAGCCAGGTTGAACGCAATGTGCCAAGCGGCGTGACACGCTGGTGCGCCTGCTGTACGTCGCCGTATAACTGCGCGCCGCTGGCGTTAAGTAGCGTTTGCGCCTGTTGCGCCAACGTAAGGACTTTTTGCGCGCCTAAACGTGAATAAGGATGTTCAGGCGCCTGGCGGCGCAGCGCATCAAGCCCGGCGGTAATGTCGGTCACCGGTTGGCCGTCGGGCAGGGCGCTGAGCAGATCCAGCGAGCCGGAGGAAAAATGCAGCGCGCTTTGTCCGCGGGTGACGATGGCGCAGCGTAATCCATGCTGCTGGAGCTGCAGTCCGCATAGCAAACCGGCGAGACCGCCGCCCATAATAACCGTATCAAATTTCATCCTGGTGCTCCTTCTCCAGACCGCATAATCCCTGATAAACCCAGCGCGTGAATTCGCTTTCGCGCAGCGCGTCTCCCCAGGCGACAGGTTGTACGCCTTTCCAGCGCTCATTCAGAAATTCAGAGAGTTGCGTAATAGATTGCGCCGCGGTCGTCACATTAAAACGCTGCAATAGCCCGGCCGCGCGGCAGGCGCACAGTTCGCCCTGGCAAGTGCCCATCCCTACGCGGGTGCGACGGCGCAGATCCAGCAGGCTATTCACGGTTAAGTTTTCGACGGCATACTGCACTTCCCCCGCCGTGACGGCCTCGCATTCACAGACCAGGCTACGGTGTTGGCGGCCTTCACTCAGCCACCCCGGCGTGCGATCGCCATGCCGATAAACCGCCGATCCGCGTAGCGGCGCGGGAAGCGAGATAATGCGTTTCAGCGTATGTTCCGTAGACTCTTTTGAACCAGGCAACGGCGTATCCGCCGTGATGCAGGGGCGAGTATTGCCCAACTTGCGGCACACGGCATCGGTCGCCCATTCCGCCATCAGGCGGTAAGTCATTAGCTTCCCGCCGGTAATGGTAATAAAGCCTTCAAGCCCGTCGCGTTCGGCGTGGTCGAACAACACAATACCGCGGCTGACGTTACGACCACTGGGATCGTCATCGCTGGCCACCAGCGGGCGGACGCCGGAATACGCGCGTAGAATACGCGTCTTCGCCATGACAGGGGCCAGTTTTTCCCCTTCACGCAGCAGGATATCGACTTCATCTGCGGTGACGCGGTTGCTGTCTATCTCATTGTAATCAATATGGGTAGAGGTGGTGCCGATCAGTGAAATCGTATCGCCAGGTACCAGAATGTCGGCATCCGATGGTTTCCGGCAGCGGTTAATGACATGCTGGTTGATCCGATGGTCCATGATCAACAGCGAGCCTTTCGCCGGGAACATGCGAATACTCAGGTCGGCGTATTCGGCGATCCGTTGCCCCCAGATACCTGCCGCATTGACCACCACCGGCGCGTGAAGCGTCTGGGTTTCGCCAGTGAGATGGTTGCGCACATGGACGCCGCAGACCGTTGCGCCTTCACGAATGAGCCCGGTCACTTCATGCGCCGTTAACACGATTGCGCCATGTTCTCTGGCATCCAGCATATTGGCGGCGGTAAGGCGGAAAGGGTCCACGGTGCCATCCGGCACTTTTACCGCACCGATGAGCGCAGGGTTAACGGAAGGTTCGATGATGCGAGCCTGCTGCGGATCGATGGCTTCAGCGCGAATGCCTGCCGCTTCACAGGCGCGAATAAAGGTGGCCTGAAACGCAAGATCATCTTCCGGCAACGTAATAAACAGACCATCCGTCGGTTCGACGCAATGGCGGGCGATCCGTTTTAAAATCTGGTTTTCACTAATGCACTCGCGCGCGGATTCCGCGTCGGTAACCGCATAACGAGCGCCGCTGTGCAGCAGCCCGTGGTTACGCCCGGTCGCGCCGGTCGCTATATCATGCCGCTCCACCAGAACGACACGTAAACCGCGCAGCGCGCAGTCGCGGGCGATCCCTGCGCCTGTTGCTCCACCGCCAATGATAATCACGTCACTTGCTTGCGAGTCGCGAGTTTTCATTGTTTTTCCTCACAGTTCGTTTTTTATCATTTAGCCATACAAATCATATGGAATGTTTGATTTCGCGCATAATCGCTCACTATTCGAAAATGAAACGTGATTTCGTGCGCCTTTCTGAACATTGGTCATAAAACTGTAACA
Organism: Salmonella sp. SG203; assembly: GCF_013350575.1. NCBI lineage: Bacteria > Pseudomonadati > Pseudomonadota > Gammaproteobacteria > Enterobacterales > Enterobacteriaceae > Salmonella > Salmonella sp. SG203. The sequence continues at coordinate 36,572 of NZ_SNMT01000028.1, read as the reverse complement.
ATATGTGCTGTAATTCACATTAACGTGACGTATCTTTACTTAACATCGCGGCCACACTGGGAGCAGCGGGGTTGTTTGAACAAACTGCGGTGTTTACCTCTAAATAAAATACGGGCCACGGAGGCTACAATATGTTGAGTATTTTTAAACCAGCGCCGCATAAAGCGCGCTTGCCAGCGGCGGAGATTGATCCGACCTATCGCCGATTACGCTGGCAGATTTTCCTGGGGATATTCTTTGGCTATGCCGCGTATTATCTGGTGCGCAAGAACTTTGCCCTCGCGATGCCCTACCTGGTAGAACAGGGTTTTTCACGCGGCGATCTGGGCTTTGCGCTGTCCGGGATTTCCATCGCTTATGGTTTTTCGAAATTTATAATGGGTTCGGTGTCTGATCGTTCGAATCCGCGCGTTTTTCTGCCGGCAGGGTTGATTCTGGCCGCAGCAGTCATGTTGTTTATGGGCTTTGTGCCGTGGGCGACATCCAGCATCGCCGTGATGTTTGTGCTGTTGTTCCTTTGCGGCTGGTTCCAGGGGATGGGGTGGCCGCCGTGCGGACGTACGATGGTTCACTGGTGGTCGCAGAAAGAGCGCGGCGGCATTGTGTCGGTCTGGAACTGTGCGCATAACGTCGGCGGCGGGATCCCGCCACTGCTGTTCCTGCTGGGGATGGCGTGGTTTAACGACTGGAAAGCGGCGCTCTATATGCCAGCCTTTGGCGCGATTGTGGTGGCGCTGTTCGCTTTCGCAATGATGCGCGATACGCCGCAATCCTGCGGTCTGCCGCCTATCGAAGAGTATAAAAACGACTATCCGGACGACTACAACGAAAAAGCGGAAGAAGAGCTGACTGCGAAGCAGATCTTCATGCAGTACGTACTGCCGAACAAATTACTATGGTATATCGCTATCGCCAACGTGTTCGTCTACCTGCTGCGCTACGGTATCCTCGACTGGTCGCCGACCTACCTGAAAGAAGTGAAGCATTTCGCACTGGATAAATCCTCCTGGGCCTACTTCCTGTATGAATACGCGGGTATTCCGGGCACGCTGCTGTGTGGCTGGATGTCGGATAAAGTCTTCCGCGGCAACCGTGGCGCGACCGGCGTGTTCTTTATGACCCTGGTGACTATCGCGACCATCGTTTACTGGATGAACCCGGCAGGGAACCCGAACGTTGATATGGCTTGTATGATTATCATCGGCTTCCTGATCTACGGCCCGGTAATGTTGATCGGTCTGCACGCGCTGGAACTGGCGCCGAAAAAAGCGGCGGGTACTGCGGCGGGCTTTACCGGTCTGTTTGGTTACCTGGGCGGTTCTGTCGCTGCAAGCGCCATTGTGGGTTATACCGTTGACTTCTTCGGTTGGGATGGCGGCTTTATGGTGATGATTGGCGGCAGCATTCTGGCGGTAATCCTGCTGGTAGTCGTGATGATTGGTGAAAAACGCCATCATGATGAGCTGCAGTTAAAACGCAACGGAGGCTAATAACATGAAAACCACACTGAAAAACCTTAGCGTGGCGTTAATGTTGGCAGGAATGACCATCGGAAGCGGCGCTGTGGCGGCTGAAAAAGTCGTTATCGCCCACCGTGGCGCCAGCGGTTATCTGCCGGAGCATACGCTACCAGCGAAAGCGATGGCGTATGCGCAAGGGGCAGATTATCTGGAACAGGATTTAGTGATGACAAAGGACGACCATCTGGTCGTCCTCCATGACCACTACCTTGACCGGGTGACTGACGTCGCTGACCGTTTTCCGGACCGGGCGCGTAAAGATGGGCGCTATTACGCTATCGATTTTACGCTGGATGAAATTAAATCCCTGAAGTTTACCGAAGGGTTTGATATTGAAAACGGCAAAAAAGTACAAACTTATCCGGGCCGTTTCCCGATGGGAAAATCTGATTTCCGCATTCATACCTTTGAAGAGGAAATTGAATTCGTTCAGGGATTAAATCACTCTACCGGTAAAAATATCGGTATTTATCCGGAAATTAAAGCGCCGTGGTTCCATCATCAGGAAGGGAAAGATATTGCCGCGAAAACGCTGGAAGTGCTGAAGAAGTATGGTTACACCGGCAAGCAGGACAATGTCTATTTGCAGTGTTTTGATGTCGCTGAGCTGAAACGTATTAAGAATGAACTGGAACCCAAAATGGGGATGGATCTCAATCTGGTTCAACTTATTGCGTATACCGACTGGAATGAAACACAGCAGAAACAGCCGGACGGTCGTTGGGTAAATTACAACTACGACTGGATGTTTAAGCCGGGCGCTATGAAGCAGGTGGCGGAATATGCGGACGGTATTGGTCCGGATTACCATATGCTGGTTGCGGAAGGCTCAACGAAAGGGAATATCAAGCTGACTGGAATGGTGCAAGACGCGCATCAGAATAAGATGGTAGTGCATCCTTACACTGTGCGTGCCGATCAATTGCCGGACTATGCCACAGACGTCAATCAGTTGTACGACATCCTGTATAACAAGGCGGGCGTCGACGGGCTGTTCACTGACTTCCCGGATAAGGCGGTTATGTTCCTGCAAAAAAATGACTAAAGGTTTGCCATAGTCGAAGTGACGCGCCGGATGAGGGCATAAACGCCTCATCCGGCCTGGCGCAATGTTTGCCAGCGTAAGTCTGGTAAACGCAATGCCATAGGCGGGGTTGTTTTATAGCAACCCCTCATCGGTCAGTGTTTCCATACATTTTTGTAATAAAAATAACGGACTTCCTTCTACCGGCGGTTCTTTTGCTAACAGGGAAATTTGTCGATAAAAGGTGGGTTCCAGCGCCACGGAGCATAATTTTCCTGTCGTGGCTTTTAAGGTTAATTCTGGCAATAAGGCGATACCTAATCCCTGGCGAATAAAATTCAGCGCAGTATCGGGATGGTTAAATTCATATTTAAATATCGGCTCAATACCCTTTTCTTTAAACAACGCCATAATGCTTAATTCATAACGACCTTTACTGACAATAAGTGGTTCGTCCATCAGTTCTTCGACCGTTACTGTACTATTGGCCGCCAGGGGATGATTTTCAGGCACCACTACGGTGAATTTATCCCGGTAAATGGGGACGCAATACATACCGTTGACCGGAAAAGGAACGAAACCGGCATCAATACTTCCGTCCTGCAGCGAATCAATAATAGCCGTACTGTTCTCTTCATAAGGGATAATTTTTACATTTGGATGATGGCTTTCAAAATAGCGAATGACGCCGGGTAAAATGCAGGCGCAGGCGCTGGGAAAACAGCCAATCCGTAGCGTACGGGCCGGGTTCTTTTTTTCTTGTTCGGCAATCTCTTTTACCGCGTTGACGTCGCGCTGGATCGCGCGTAAGTGCCTGACGATGCGGCTACCGGCGGCGGTAAGCTCAATCTCTTTACGACGCTCACGAATCAATATGTCAACGCCGAGCTCCTCCTCAAGCGCGGAGATGGCCTGGCTGACGGCGGATTGCGTCATGTATAGCCGTTTGCTGGCTTCGGTAAATCCGCCGTACTCCAGTACGGCAAGCAGGGCGTGGATTTGGGTTAGCGTCATTAGTAAAACCTAATCAATATAATTAAAACGATTAATTTTTCTAATAGAGTGCACTTGTTTATACTGTGATTCTATCGAATACATCACATTTTGACGCACCTGATAGGTGTTCAGTTGAGCTGAGCGTTGCCTGCGTGCGCCATCTGAACGGGTCGTTAAGAATGAAAGAAAAATTATGGACGAAGGATTTTTGGGCAATCACCATAGTCAGTTTTATTATCTTTTTTGTTTTTTATGTACTGCTAACTTTATTACCCATTTATATCGCTGACCGCCTGCATGCTTCTGCAGATAAGGCCGGGCTGCTAGTGACATGTTTCCTGGCCGCGGCAATTGTTATTCGGCCGTTTGCCGGACAATGGGTGGGAAAATATTCGAATAAAAAGATTCTGGTGCTCTCTTCTCTGGCTTTTTTGGTGATTACCGCGCTGTATCCGGTTTGCCATTCTATCGAGTCGCTGCTCTTTATCCGCGTACTTCATGGGATTACGTTTGGTGTTATTACCACGGTAAAAGGAACTATTTCAGCGCGGTTAATTCCGGCCTCCCGACGTGGAGAGGGCATCAGCTTTTTCTCTTTAGCGATGGGCCTGGCGATGGTCGTAGGACCGTGGATCGGTTTGAATATGGCCCGCTGGAACGCGTTCACTGCCGCATTCTGGCTTTGTTCCGCTGTAGCGGCGTTAGGGATTGTACTTTCCCTGATTGTGACGGTCCCTCCGGTAATTCGTCATGCCGATGGTTCGAAACCGAATCTGGGTTTTGCCGCGATGTTTGACCGCGCCGCCTTGCCTTTTGCGCTGGTCACCTTTTTTATGACTTTCTCCTATGCCGGCGTGTCGGCTTTCCTGGCGCTGTATGCGCGTGAGCTGGATTTAATGGCGGCGGCCAGTAATTTCCTGCTGTGTTACGCGATTTTCCTGATGATATGCCGTACCTTCACCGGGAATATTTGTGATAAAAAAGGGCCGAAATATGTTGTTTTCCCATGCCTGTTGGCTTTTACCATCGGTCTGGTGGCGCTGGGCTACACCAATGGCAGCATCATGATGATTATTTCCGGCGGTCTCATCGGTATCGGCTACGGTTCGGTCACGCCGGTTTTCCAGACGCAAATTATCAGCTCGGTTGAACCGCATAAAATCGGCGTGGCGAATTCACTGTTCTTTAACGCGATGGACGCCGGAATGGCGATTGGCGCCTTTATCATGGGAATGATGGTTGAGTCGGTTGGCTATCGTATGATTTATGTCGCTGGCGCGGTGCTGGTGGTACTCGCTGGCGCACTGTATGCCGTGCAGATGAAAAAACGTGGCGTGATGCCTTTGGTTTCCACCAGCGAGTTGCACTGAGTTACATCTCGATTTCGATATCGCCTTTTGCCCTGCAGCAGCAGGGCAAAATCTCTCCCGGCTGGATAAACGCTAAAGGTTCCGTAATCCAGTCAACCTGACCGGCAACCAGCCGGGTACGACAGGAGCCGCAATATCCTTCGCGGCACTGATACTCCACCTCAACGTTATGCGATTCCAGCGCGGCCAGCAGAGAAGGGTGTTCATCCTGGCACAGCAGCTGTGTGCCAGTGATACGCAGCGTGACGCGTCCCATCAGAGCTGGAAATTACTCAGATCGTCGGTATCGACTTCCGAATCGATTTGTCCGACCAGATAAGAGCTAACTTCCACTTCCTGTGGCGCGACCTGAACGTTATCGGACACCAGCCAGGTATTGATCCACGGGATTGGGTTGGAGCGGGTCTGGAACGGCAGATCCAGCCCTACCGCCTGCATACGAATATTAGTAATATATTCAACGTATTGACACAGGATATCTTTATTCAGGCCGATCATCGAACCGTCGCGGAACAGATAGTCCGCCCACTCTTTTTCCTGCTGCGCCGCCTGCACGAACAGGTCATAACATTCCTGTTTACACTCTTCGGCGATTTCCGCCATCTCCGGGTCGTCCACGCCGCTACGCAACAGGTTCAGCATATGTTGCGTGCCGGTCAGATGCAGAGCTTCGTCACGGGCGATCAGACGGATAATTTTGGCGTTGCCTTCCATCAGTTCACGCTCGGCAAATGCGAAAGAGCAGGCGAAGCTGACGTAGAAGCGGATGGCTTCCAGCGCGTTCACGCTCATCAGGCACAGATACAGTTTTTTCTTCAGCTCACGCAGATTCACGACAACCGTTTTGCCATTAACGGTATGGGTGCCTTCACCGAGCAGGTGCCAGTAACTGGTCATCTCAATAAGTTCGTCGTAGTAGGCGGAGATACCTTCGGCGCGCTTCTGAATTTGCTCATTGGTCACGATATCGTCAAAAACGACAGCCGGATCGTTGACGATGTTACGAATAATGTGGGTGTAGGATCGTGAGTGAATCGTCTCAGAAAACGCCCAGGTCTCTACCCACGTCTCCAGCTCCGGGATGGAAATGAGCGGCAGCAGGGCGACGTTCGGGCTACGTCCCTGAATGGAATCCAGCAGCGTCTGGTATTTGAGGTTGCTGATGAAGATATGTTTTTCGTGCTCCGGCAACGCCTGATAATCGATACGATCGCGGGAGACGTCGACCTCTTCCGGACGCCAGAAGAAAGAGAGCTGTTTTTCGATCAGTTTTTCGAAGATGTCATATTTCTGCTGGTCATAGCGTGCAACGTTGACCGGCTGGCCAAAGAACATGGGTTCCTTGAGCTGATCGTTTTTCGTCTGTGAAAAAGTGGTGTATGCCATTGAAGTGAATCCTTTATGGGATGAGCGCCGGATGGCGGCGCAAGCGCCTTATCCGGCCTACAAACCGTACAATCGTAGGCCGGGTAAGCATAGCGCTACCCGGCACTATTCATCAGATCTTACAAGCGCCGCTTTCGCAGCCATCGTCCTGAATAGAAGGCGCCAAATCGTCCTGCGCATCTTCCGCGCCGTCGCGGGTATTTTGATAGTACAGAGTTTTCACGCCAAACTTATACGCAGTGAGCAAATCTTTCAGCAGTTGCTGCATCGGCACTTTTCCTGACGGGAAACGTGATGGATCGTAGTTGGTATTAGCGGAAATCGACTGGTCGATAAACTTCTGCATGATACCCACCAGTTGCAGATAACCGTCGTTGTTCGGCATCTCCCACAACAGTTCGTAAGCGTCTTTCAGATGCTCATAATCCGGCACGACCTGACGCAAAATACCGTCTTTCGAGGCCTTGATGCTGACGTAGCCGCGCGGCGGCTCAATGCCGTTGGTGGCGTTGGAGATCTGGGACGACGTTTCCGACGGCATTAGCGCCGATAGCGTGGAGTTACGCAGACCGTGGGTTTTGATCGACTCACGCAGCTGTTCCCAGTCGTAGTGCAGCGGTTCGTTGACGATCGCATCCAGATCTTTTTTGTAGGTGTCGATCGGCAAAATGCCTTTTGCATAGGTGGTTTCGTTGAACCATGGGCAGGCGCCTTGCTCTTTCGCCAGTTCGTTGGACGCTTTAAGCAGATAGTACTGAATGGCTTCAAAGGTTTTATGCGTCAGATTATTGGCGCTGCCGTCGGAATAACGCTTACCGTTTTTCGCCAGCCAGTAGGCGAAGTTAATCACGCCAATGCCCAGCGTACGACGGCCCATTGCGCCGCGTTTGGCAGCCGGAATCGGGTAATCCTGATAATCGAGCAGAGCATCCAAAGCGCGTACTGCCAGAATAGCCAGTTCTTCCAGCTCGTCCAGAGTTTTAATGGCGCCCAGGTTGAAGGCAGACAGCGTACACAACGCAATTTCGCCGTTTTCATCGTTGACATCGTTCAGCGGTTTGGTCGGCAGGGCAATCTCCAGACACAGGTTAGACTGGCGTACCGGGGCGACAACCGGATCGAACGGACTGTGAGTATTGCAGTGGTCAACGTTCTGGATATAGATACGACCGGTAGAGGCGCGTTCCTGCATCATCAGCGAGAACAGTTCGACCGCTTTCACACGCTGTTTGCGGATGCTGTCGTCGTTTTCATATTTCACGTACAGGCGTTCGAATTCGTCCTGGTCGGCGAAGAACGCATCGTATAGCCCGGGTACATCGGACGGACTGAACAGCGTAATGTCGCCGCCCTTCAGCAGGCGGGTATACATCAGTTTGTTGATCTGTACGCCGTAGTCCATGTGACGTACGCGGTTGCCTTCCACGCCGCGGTTGTTTTTCAGCACCAGCAGGCTTTCCACTTCCAGATGCCACATCGGGTAGAACAGTGTCGCCGCGCCGCCGCGCACGCCGCCCTGCGAGCAGGATTTCACCGCCGTCTGGAAGTGCTTGTAGAACGGAATACAGCCGGTGTGGAAGGCCTCGCCGCCACGAATCGGGCTGCCCAGCGCACGAATGCGGCCAGCGTTGATACCGATACCGGCGCGCTGAGAAACGTATTTCACAATCGCGCTGGAGGTGGCGTTGATGGAATCCAGACTGTCGCCACACTCGATCAGTACGCAGGAGCTGAACTGACGGGTCGGGGTACGCACGCCGGACATGATGGGCGTCGGCAGCGAGATTTTGAACGTAGAGACCGCATCGTAAAAACGTTTTACATAGTCAAGACGCGTTTCACGCGGGTAGTTCGAGAACAGGCAGGCCGCTACCAGAATGTAGAGGAACTGTGCGCTTTCATAGATTTCGCCGGTCACGCGGTTTTGCACCAGATATTTCCCTTCCAGCTGCTTAACGGCAGCGTAGGAGAAGGTCATATCGCGATCGTGAACGATAAACGAATCCATCTGCTTGAACTCTTCTTCCGTGTAGTCTTCCAGCAGATGATTGTCGTATTTGCCAAGCTCAACCATTTTTACCACATGGTGGTAAAGTGCGGGCGGCTCAAACTGGCCGAAGGCTTTCTTACGCAGGTGGAAAATCGCCAGACGCGCAGCCAGGTATTGATAATCCGGCGCATCGCGAGAGATCAGGTCTGCGGCGGCCTTAATGATAGTTTCATGGATATCGGAGGTCTTAATCCCATCATAAAACTGAATATGCGAGCGTAGCTCGACCTGAGAAACCGATACGTTATTCAGTCCTTCTGCCGCCCAATCAAGCACGCGATGAATTTTGTCGAGATTGATGCGCTCAGTACGGCCGTCACGCTTTGTCACCAGCAGACTCTGATTCATGTGGTTTTCTACCTGTTTACCTGTCCGTGAAAGAAAAATATCCCCCCGCTTATCCACAACGCCACGTTGTGACTAACTCTGTGGATAAATACTATATATAGGGGGTAATCGATAAGTGAAACGCTATATGGTGAGTATTCTAGTAGGGATTCTTTTGAGTACAAGAGTTGATTTTGGCGTTAAATTGCGGTTGCAAAAGCGTAAGAATCGCTAAATGCGCGTCTGATAAGGCCTGGAGAGGATGTCAACAATTCATAAAAAAAAATCAAAATTTGATCGAATGCTGATTTCTTCATCGAAGAGAAAGGTTGCGCCCGATGATCTAACGCAACCCTTATAGGAAAATTCTTTGATGTCAGGCTTTTTTAGCGCGGGTATGCAACATGTAGTTAACGTCTACTCCGGGACCGAGTTTGAAAGTATTAGTTATCGGGTTGTAGTGCAGCCCGGTGATATGTTGCTCTTTCAGGACGGTTTCATCTACCCAGCTTAACAGTTCAGCAGGCTTAATGAATTTCTTCACGTCGTGCGTGCCTTTTGGCACCATGCGCAGAATATACTCAGCGCCGACGACCGCCATCAGCCAGGATTTTCCATTGCGGTTCAACGTTGAGAAGAACACCTCGCCGCCGGGTTTAACCAGTTGGGCGCAGGCGTGGACGACCGATTGCGGATCGGGAACGTGCTCCAGCATTTCCATACAGGTGACGACGTCGTATTGCTGGGCGTGTTTTGCCGCATGTTCCTCAACCGTCTCCTGCACGTACTCTACCTCGATGCCGCTTTCCAGCGCATGCAGTTTGGCGACCTGCAAAGGCTCAAAGCCCATATCCAGCCCGGTAACGGTAGCGCCTTCGCGCGCCATGCTCTCCGCCAGAATACCGCCGCCACAGCCGACGTCGAGCACCTTTTTACCGAACAGGCCGCCTGAGCGCTCAGTAATGTAGCCAAGGCGTAGGGGGTTGATGCGATGCAATGGCTTGAATTCGCCCTCCAGATCCCACCAGCGCGACGCGACGGCTTCGAATTTGGCGATTTCATTATGGTCAACGTTGTGAGCTACCGACGGTTTTTCAGTGTTCATGAGTACATGAGATTCCGCTATTGATCTATCGGGGCAGTATAGCAGGTGCAAAGTCGCTGCGTTATATCTACTGCCGTCTTTATTACGCTTTCAGCGCAAGAAGTTTTCTTGCGCGTTCTGTAAAACCGCTACCGATGTGGTGCGTGATAAAATTACAGACGCCCTCGACGTTGTTGTTTTTTAACATATCCAAAATAGTGGCATGTCCACGGTTAGAGCTGGTGATATATTCAGCGGTAAAATCCAGTCTGTAGCGAATTGCCAATAAACGTGCAGAGATCAACAGGTGTGCTTGTGAAATGTATTTATTATCGGCATATTTCACAAAAACATAATGAAAATCATGATCCAGTTTGAGGTAAGCTTGCGTATCTCGCTCTGCATTAATTTTTGCTGACTTCGATAAAATATTGCTTAATTCGACTATGACATTGTTAGCATTTTTCTCCATCGCTTCACGAATTGCGCCCTGTTCAAGGATAACCCTCATTTTGATGAGATCATTGATATCCTCGTCGGTGACAGAAAAAACAAATGTCCCACTGCGGGGAATGATGTTGACTAAGTTTTCATTATAGCTCAGCCAAATAAAAGCTTCACGAATTGGTGTTTTACTTACCATCAGAATATTTGATAGTTCATTTTCACTGATCGCTTGCCCAAGATCGAAATCGCCATGGATAATCATCTCCCTTATTTTCTCTTTAATCACCTGGGTGATGGATTTGGGTATTTCAATTGATATGTGACTAAAGTCACGCTTTAATCTATTTTTCATTTTCTTCTCCTCCATGGTTAAACCCGGCTCCATTGTAATTAATTTATTCAAAATTAACGGATCTAATATATCAGATATAAGGAAATTTACATACTTTATTGTTGTTATTGTATATTTCATTAAGTTTGCTTGCTGATATATCAGATATGACACATTAGCTTTTGAATTGTATTGTTTTTTACGTAACATCGATTCCGGTTAATACCCTTATTCATTGAATCATAAAAGGTGATGCAAAATGAGTAGTCCACAAGAAAATTTATACGATGCAATTCGTATTGTAAAAAGGAAAATCATTCCTTTGGCCTTTATTCTTTACTTTTTTAACTATATGGATCGTGTCAATATTGGGTTTGCTGCATTACGCATGAATGAATCTCTCGGTATTACGCCTGAGGATTTCGCTAATATTTCTTCTATATTCTTCATATCATATTTAATCTTTCAAATTCCGAGTAGCATTGGCTTGCAAAAGCTTGGTGCAAGAAAATGGATTAGTTCCATTATTATCGGCTGGGGAGCGGTAACTGGGCTGATTTTTTTTGCTAAAGATACTCAACATATTTTGCTGGCTCGCATTTTTTTGGGGGTATTTGAAGCTGGCTTTTTCCCGGGCATGGTTTATTATCTTGCATGCTGGTTCCCGGCTCGTGAACGCGGAAAAGTCAATAGTTTCTTCATGTTATCTATTGCTGTTGCATCGGTATTGGCTGCACCGATGTCTGGTTGGATCATCGAGCATTTGAATACCCCGGATTATGAAGGCTGGCGCTGGCTTTTTGCTATTGAAGGTATCCCTACCGTATTCCTTGGCATCCTGACATTTTATTTACTGCCTGACAGTCCAGAAAAGGCTAAATGGCTTACGCCACAGCAGATATCGGCCTTAGTTAATAAATTACGTACTGACAATGAAACCGCAGCTGCATTAAATAAAAATACCAACTCATCCTTTCTTTCCGTAATCAAAAATCCAGTTTTGCTTCAGCTTTCTTTCGCCTACATGTTGATTCAGGCGGCTGCTCTGGCGGCAAACTACTGGTTGCCGGGGTTGGTGAAGGGATTTTCAGCTGATTTTACGGATACTGACGTTGGTTTAATCATGAGTATTCCGTTTATTTTCGCTATGTTCAGCATGCCCTGGTGGGGCTGGCATTCCGATAAAAAGAATGAACGAAAATGGCATGCTGCATTACCCATGTTTCTGGCAGGCTGTGGTTTTCTGATGATTGCTCTTGTCCCCTCAATGTCGCTGAGAATGCTGGGGCTAACGTTCTATGGTGTTGGGATCCTCAGCTATTACGGACCTTACTGGGCGCTGCCTTCTGCATTATTGTCGCCGTCAGGGTTGGCTATCAGCATTGCGTTTATTAACTCATGTTCAAGTCTTGGCGGATTCCTGATTAATAAGTCACTGGGATTCGTTTCTACTCATTATGGTGCGACAGGAATATTTATTGTAGAGGCAATACTTTGCTTCGCTGCGGTAGCCGTTTTGGCGTTAATGAAAATTGATGTGAAAAAAGAAAAAAGCCAACAAACAAATGTTGTATCACGAACCTGATAAATGGAGAAATTATGAAAATTACGTCTATTGAAGTTTTTGACTGTGAATTAAAAAAAAGAGATCAAACGATGTCATCCTATAATCCAGTACTTATCCGGGTGAATACCGACTCAGGATTAAGTGGTATTGGCGAAGTAGGACTGGCCTATGGCGCAGGCGCTAAAGCTGGCGTAGGGATCATCAGAGATCTGGCGCCATTGATTGTGGGTGAAGATCCACTAAATATCGAAAAAATTTGGGAGTTCTTTTTCAGAAAGACTTTTTGGGGGATGGGGGGCGGGAACGTTTTTTATGCCGGAATGAGCGCTATTGATATTGCTCTTTGGGATATCAAAGGTAAATATTTAGGTGTACCTGTTTATCAGCTCCTTGGCGGGAAAACTAATGAAAAATTAAGAACCTATGCTAGTCAGTTACAATTTGGTTGGGGGGATAAACGCCAGATATTAGTGACACCTGATGAATATGCTGAGGCGGCGCGTGCGGCTCTTGACGATGGATATGATGCGATTAAAGTGGATCCACTCGAAATCGATCGTAATGGCGATGACTGTGTTTTTCAGAATAGAAATCGTAACTATTCAGGATTGTTACTGGCCGATCAATTAAAAATGGGGGAAGCGCGAATTGCCGCTATGCGTGAAGCAATGGGGGATGATGCTGATATTATCGTAGAAATCCATTCTCTTCTCGGTACAAACTCAGCTATTCAATTTGCGAAGGCGATAGAAAAGTATCGTATCTTTCTTTATGAAGAACCGATTCATCCATTAAATTCTGATAATATGCAGAAAGTTTCCCGTTCAACAACGATTCCAATCGCCACTGGCGAGCGTTCCTACACAAGATGGGGATACAGGGAATTACTGGAGAAGCAGTCTATTGCCGTAGCGCAACCTGATTTGTGTCTCTGCGGCGGAATTACCGAAGGAAAGAAAATCTGTGACTATGCTAATATTTATGACACCACTGTACAGGTGCATGTTTGCGGCGGTCCTGTTTCCACGGTAGCCGCGCTGCATATGGAAACAGCAATTCCCAACTTTATTATTCATGAGCATCATACCAATGCGATGAAAGCATCTATTCGGGAACTTTGTACCCACGATTATCAACCGGAAAATGGCTATTATGTCGCGCCGGAACAGCCCGGATTGGGTCAGGAATTAAACGATGAGGTAGTGAAAGAATACCTGGCCTATGTGATTAAATAGCATCTGGTGATACTGATTATGGTTTATGCCTCCCGGCATATCCCCTAAATAATTCGAGTTGCAGGATAAAATGGTTAACCGTCTTGAACAGCGCTTGCGCTAACCCCGACGGGGCGAGGCCCAGGGATGGGCCGAGTAACTTGCCGCCAACGCACATGAAACTTGAAGTATGACGGGTAGACATGGGAGGTATTGATTTTCCAGCCTCTTCCTGGCCAGGCCCCGATCTCCCCTGTGTCGCCTCTGAAGCCGATCGCCGATAAACGCCGGGACCACGGTTATAAATGAAGAGAGCATGCGGCACCCGAATAAAGCATTGTCTGGCTGCATTCCGTTTACCAGTACGTGGGCGAATGTGTTATAATTTGCGACCTTTGAATCCGGGATACAGTAGAGGGATAGCGGTTAGATGAGCGACCTTGCGAGAGAAATTACACCGGTCAACATTGAGGAAGAGCTGAAGAGCTCCTATCTGGATTATGCGATGTCGGTCATTGTTGGCCGTGCGCTGCCGGATGTCCGAGATGGCCTGAAGCCGGTACACCGTCGCGTACTTTACGCCATGAACGTATTGGGCAATGACTGGAACAAAGCCTATAAAAAATCTGCCCGTGTCGTTGGTGACGTAATCGGTAAATACCATCCCCACGGCGATTTCGCAGTGTATGACACCATCGTTCGTATGGCGCAGCCATTCTCGCTGCGTTACATGCTGGTGGATGGTCAGGGTAACTTCGGTTCTATTGACGGCGACTCCGCGGCGGCAATGCGTTATACGGAGATCCGTCTGGCGAAAATCGCCCACGAACTGATGGCCGATCTCGAAAAAGAGACGGTGGATTTCGTGGATAACTATGACGGTACGGAAAAAATTCCGGACGTCATGCCGACCAAAATTCCGAATCTGCTGGTGAACGGTTCTTCCGGTATCGCAGTAGGTATGGCGACGAATATCCCGCCGCACAACCTGACGGAAGTGATTAACGGCTGCCTGGCGTATATCGACAACGAAGACATCAGCATTGAAGGGCTGATGGAACATATTCCGGGTCCGGACTTCCCGACCGCCGCGATCATCAACGGTCGTCGTGGTATCGAAGAAGCCTACCGTACCGGTCGTGGCAAAGTGTACATCCGCGCCCGCGCGGAAGTTGAAGCTGACGCGAAAACGGGCCGTGAAACCATCATCGTCCATGAAATTCCCTATCAGGTGAACAAAGCGCGCCTGATCGAGAAAATCGCCGAGCTGGTGAAAGATAAACGCGTGGAAGGCATCAGCGCGCTGCGTGACGAATCCGACAAAGACGGGATGCGCATCGTGATTGAAGTGAAACGCGATGCGGTGGGCGAGGTGGTGCTTAATAATCTCTACTCCCAGACCCAGCTACAGGTTTCCTTCGGTATTAACATGGTGGCGCTGCATCACGGCCAGCCGAAGATCATGAACCTGAAAGATATCATTTCAGCGTTCGTGCGCCACCGCCGTGAAGTGGTGACGCGCCGTACTATTTTTGAACTGCGTAAAGCCCGTGACCGCGCGCATATCCTTGAAGCTCTGGCGATTGCGCTGGCCAACATCGATCCGATTATCGAACTGATTCGCCGTGCGCCAACGCCGGCGGAAGCGAAAGCGGCGCTGATTTCGCGTCCGTGGGATCTGGGCAACGTTGCTGCGATGCTGGAGCGCGCCGGTGACGACGCCGCGCGTCCGGAATGGCTGGAGCCAGAATTTGGCGTGCGTGACGGTCAGTACTACCTGACTGAACAGCAGGCGCAGGCGATTCTGGATCTGCGTTTGCAGAAACTGACCGGCCTGGAGCATGAAAAACTGCTCGACGAATACAAAGAGCTGCTGGAGCAGATTGCTGAATTGCTGCACATTCTGGGCAGCGCCGATCGCCTGATGGAAGTGATCCGCGAAGAGATGGAGTTAATTCGCGATCAGTTCGGCGATGAGCGTCGTACCGAAATCACCGCCAACAGCGCCGATATTAATATCGAAGATCTGATTAGCCAGGAAGATGTTGTCGTGACGCTGTCTCACCAGGGTTACGTCAAATATCAACCGCTGACGGATTACGAAGCGCAACGTCGTGGTGGGAAAGGTAAATCTGCCGCGCGTATTAAAGAAGAAGACTTTATCGACCGCCTGCTGGTGGCTAACACCCATGACACCATCCTCTGCTTCTCCAGCCGGGGCCGTCTGTACTGGATGAAGGTCTATCAGCTGCCGGAAGCCAGCCGCGGCGCGCGCGGTCGTCCGATCGTCAACCTGCTGCCGCTGGAAGCCAACGAACGTATCACCGCGATTCTGCCGGTTCGTGAGTATGAAGAAGGCGTCAACGTCTTTATGGCGACCGCCAGCGGTACCGTGAAGAAAACGGCGCTGACCGAATTCAGCCGTCCGCGTTCCGCCGGTATTATCGCGGTGAACCTCAACGACGGCGACGAGCTGATTGGCGTTGACCTGACTTCTGGTTCTGACGAAGTCATGCTGTTCTCGGCCGCGGGTAAAGTGGTGCGCTTCAAAGAAGACGCCGTCCGTGCGATGGGGCGTACCGCGACCGGTGTGCGCGGTATTAAGCTGGCGGGAGATGATAAAGTAGTCTCTCTGATCATCCCACGCGGCGAAGGCGCTATTCTGACCGTAACGCAAAACGGCTACGGGAAGCGTACCGCAGCGGACGAGTACCCGACCAAGTCTCGTGCGACGCAGGGCGTTATCTCTATCAAAGTGACCGAGCGCAACGGTTCCGTTGTCGGTGCGGTACAGGTAGACGATTGCGACCAGATCATGATGATCACGGATGCCGGTACTCTGGTGCGTACCCGAGTGTCTGAGATCAGCGTGGTGGGACGTAATACCCAGGGCGTTATCCTTATCCGCACGGCGGAAGATGAAAACGTGGTGGGTCTACAACGCGTTGCTGAACCGGTAGATGACGAAGAACTCGACGCTATCGACGGCAGCGTGGCGGAAGGGGATGAGGATATCGCCCCGGAAGCGGAAAGCGATGACGACGTTGCGGATGACGCTGACGAGTAATGTTATTGCTGTGCGAGGGCCGGATATCCGGCCCTTTTTCTTTGCCGTTGCGGGCTACGTCATTTACCGCTACCTTAGTCACACTCTATTTACATCCTGAGGCGGAGCTTCGCCCCTTTGAAATACCTTGCTTCCTTTCGAACTACGCTGAAAGTCTCGCGCTACTTATTCAGAGCGTTAGCGTTACTCATTTGGCTCTTAATCGCCTTTGTTTCGGTGTTTTACATCGTCAATGCCCTGCACCAGCGGGAATCTGAAATTCGTCAGGAGTTCAACCTTAGCTCCGATCAGGCGCAGCGTTTTATCCAGCGCACATCGGACGTGATGAAAGAGCTCAAATATATCGCCGAGAACCGTTTAACGGCGGAAAACGGCGTCATGTCGTCGCGTGCGCGTGATGACAAAATGGTGGTGCCGGACTTTGAACCGCTATTCGCCGACTCAGACTGTGCGGCGATGGGCTCCGCCTGGCGCGGTTCGCTGGAGTCGCTGGCTTGGTTTATGCGTTACTGGCGCGACAACTTTTCAGCGGCGTATGATCTTAACCGCGTTTTCCTGATTGGCAGCGATAACCTCTGTATGGCGAATTTCGGCCTGCGTGAAATGCCCGTGGAGCGCGATGATGCGTTAAAAGCGTTACATGAGCGGATTATGAAATACCGCAACGCGCCGCAGGAAGAAAGTGGGAATAACCTTTTCTGGATAAGCCAGGGCGCGCGTCAGGGCGTGGGCTACTTTTATGCGCTGACGCCGGTGTATCTGGCCAACCGTCTGCAGGCGCTGCTGGGCGTCGAGCAGTCCATCCGTATGGAAAATTTTTTCACGCCCGGCAGTTTGCCGATGGGCGTCACTATTATTGATGAGAACGGCCATTCGCTGATTTCGTTGACCGGTCCTGACGGCAATATTAAAGCGGAGCCGCGCTGGATGCAGGAGCGCTCCTGGTTTGGTTATACGCCAGGTTTTCGCGAACTGGTACTCAAAAAAAGCCTGCCGCCATCCTCGCTCAGTATTGTCTATTCTGTGCCTGTAGATTTAGTCCTGGAGCGTATTCGTATTCTTATCCTGAACGCTATCCTGCTGAACGTGCTGGTGGGTGCAGGGCTGTTTACGCTTGCGCGGATGTATGAGCGGCGAATTTTCATTCCGGCGGAGAGCGATGCTCAGCGCCTGGAGGAGCATGAACAGTTCAACCGTAAAATCGTTGCCTCCGCGCCGGTGGGGATCTGTATTCTGCGCACTATTGATGGTGTCAATATTCTGAGTAACGAACTGGCGCACACCTACCTGAACATGCTCACGCATGAAGACAGACAGCGCCTGACGCAAATCATTTGCGGCCAGCAGGTCAACTTTGTTGATGTATTGACCAGCAATAATACCAATTTGCAAATTAGCTTCGTCCATTCCCGCTATCGCAATGAAAACGTCGCGATTTGCGTGTTGGTAGATGTGAGTACGCGCGTCAAAATGGAAGAGTCGCTGCAGGAGATGGCGCAGGCGGCGGAGCAGGCTAGCCAGTCTAAATCCATGTTCCTTGCAACGGTCAGCCATGAATTGCGCACACCGCTGTACGGTATCATCGGCAATCTCGATCTGCTGCAAACCAAAGAGCTGCCAAAAGGCGTGGATCGGCTGGTCACGGCGATGAATAACTCCTCCAGCCTGTTGCTGAAAATTATCAGCGACATTCTCGACTTCTCGAAAATTGAGTCGGAACAGCTAAAGATTGAGCCGCGCGAATTTTCACCGCGAGAGGTGATGAATCATATCACCGCCAATTATCTGCCGTTGGTGGTGCGTAAGCAGCTCGGCCTATATTGTTTTATTGAGCCTGACGTGCCGGTATCGCTGAACGGCGACCCGATGCGTTTACAGCAGGTCATTTCAAACCTGTTGAGTAACGCCATTAAGTTTACCGATATTGGCTGCATCGTGCTGCATGTGCGCTGTGATGGGGATTATCTCAGCATTCGCGTGCGGGATACCGGCGTCGGTATTCCGGCAAAAGAGGTGGTTCGCCTGTTCGATCCCTTCTTCCAGGTGGGAACCGGCGTACAGCGTAACTTTCAGGGGACCGGTCTGGGGCTGGCGATTTGCGAAAAATTGATCAGCATGATGGACGGCGATATTTCCGTCGATTCGGAGCCTGGCATGGGAAGCCAGTTTACGCTGCGCATCCCGCTTTATGGCGCGCAATACCCTGTGAAAAAGAGCGTGGAAGGACTCGCCGGAACCTGCTGTTGGCTGGCGGTGCGCAATACTTCTTTGTGCCAGTTTATTGAGACCAGTCTGGCGCGTAGCGGCGTTCATACGCAGCGTTATGAAGGGCAAGAACCCGCCGCGGACGATATTTTGATTGTCGATGACGCGCTGGAGCATACCTGGCAGGGGAGGGCGGCGGTCGTCTTTTGCCGCCGTCATATCGGGATTCCGTTGGAAAGAGCGCCGGGCGAGTGGGTGCATAGTGTGGCGTCGGTGCATGAGTTGCCCGCACTGTTGGCGCGTATTTATAGTATTGAGCTGGATAGTGAAGCGCTTTCCAGCGCATTGCCGACGACGGATAAAACCGCAGATTCAAATGACGACATGATGATTCTGGTCGTTGACGATCATCCGATCAATCGCCGTCTGCTGGCCGATCAATTGGGATCGCTGGGGTATCAGTGTAAGACAGCCAATGATGGCGTGGACGCTCTGAATGTGCTGAGTAAAAATGCTATCGATATTGTTCTGAGCGATGTGAACATGCCGAACATGGACGGCTATCGCCTGACGCAGCGTATCCGTCAGCTTGGGCTAACGCTGCCTGTCGTCGGCGTGACGGCGAACGCGCTGGCGGAAGAGAAACAACGTTGCCTGGAGTCCGGTATGGACAGCTGTTTGTCGAAGCCTGTGACGCTGGATGTGTTGAAACAGACGCTGGCGGTGTATGCCGAGCGGGTACGTAAAACGCGGGCATAAAAAATGCCGGATGGCGGCGTCGCCTGTCCGGCCTGTAAAAGATGAGTCGACTGGTAGGCCTGATAAGCGTAGCGCCATCAGGCTGGGTAACATGAAAGCGATTTATTCTTTGTCTGTCGGACTCAGGGTGACGGAAGAGAGATAGTTGAGCAGCGCGATATCATTCTCTACGCCCAGTTTCATCATCGCCGATTTCTTCTGGCTGCTGATGGTCTTAATGCTGCGGTTGAGCTTCTTGGCGATTTCGGTGACCAGGAAACCCTCGGCGAACAGGCGTAATACTTCGCTCTCTTTTGGCGACAGGCGCTTGTCGCCGTAACCGCCTGCGCTGATTTTCTCCAGCAGACGAGAAACGCTTTCTGGGGTGAATTTTTTGCCTTTTTGCAGCGCGGCCAGCGCCTTAGGCAGATCGGTTGGCGCACCCTGTTTGAGTACGATCCCTTCAATATCAAGATCCAACACGGCGCTCAGGATCGCCGGATTGTTGTTCATGGTCAGAACGATAATAGACAGGCTCGGAAAATGACGCTTGATGTACTTGATCAAGGTGATCCCATCGCCGTATTTATCTCCCGGCATGGAGAGGTCAGTGATCAACACATGCGCATCTAATTTCGGCAGGTTGTTGATCAATGCTGTGGAATCTTCAAATTCGCCGACAACATTCACCCACTCGATTTGTTCAAGTGATTTGCGAATACCGAACAGTACAATCGGGTGGTCATCGGCAATAATTACGTTCATATTGTTCATGTATTGGGCTACCTTGCTACAGCAAGCTTTTGACGTAGGCGTCAATGTCGCTGATATATTTTTCTATACCTGGAGCATCTTTCTCACGAATCAGATGTTCCAGCGTTTCACATAACTGCTTGCCGGGTACCAGATTAAGCATGGCAAACACCCCTTTCAGGCGGTGGGCCGTTTGGGCCAGCGCAGCGAAATCGCTGGTTGCCGCCTCAGTATACAACCTCTTAACATCATCCGGTACTGTGTCTACAAATAGCGCATAATAGCCGCTGGCATGAAGCTCGGCATTTTCATCTCCGCCGAGCGGGGAGGCGGGAATCTCTTCCTGCGCCAGCTGCTCTTCGATAAGTTGTAGTACAGCTTCCTGCATAGCATTGCTCATATTAAAGTTGACGCGCAACTGACCCGGGCCAATTTTCCGCACGCCTGACTCATCATCGCTTAAAAGCAAGCCCGAGGCAGTAAGATTAGACGGATTATCCGTTAAAAAGAGATCATATTCTTGACTTATCTGCCTTTCATCCGGCGTGATGCAGGTGGCGCCCCAGTTTTCTAACTGACGCAGCACAATCGCGCGAACCTCGTTGGACGTCACATCGACCATCACGCTCACGTCGTCCAGCAGGCGCTCTTCGACCTGAGTATGCTGATCGTGAGGAAGCATTTTGACATGAACGGTATAGCGCGTGCCCAGCGTTTCTCGCGCTTTAATGTTGAGATGACCGCCCAGTTTGCGCGCCAGTTGATTGCACAGCCAGAAGGTGAGCGGATTCGCTTTGCCGTAATGATCGCCCTGCGTTTCATTCATATACGGGAAATGCAGATTATCAATCTCGTTTAACGTTACGCCTTCGCCCGTATCCAGAATACGGAAAGTCAGACGCTCCGCGATAGATTCATCCTGCTCGACTTCAAGCGTAATTTTACCCATAGCGGTCGTTGTGACGGCATACTGAATCAACAGCAGCAAAATCCGACGCAGGGCGTCGCGATCGCCCCAGCGTTCATCGTTGCCGCTAAGATGGTTATTAATCAGCAGTTGCAGCCCTTTACGCTTAATGGCGGGCAGCACTTCCGGCACGACTTCGTCAATAAGATCCTGCAGGGAGAACAGCGTGGCTTCGCTCTTCCATGCGTCATTTTCCAGCATATTCGCCAGTTGGATTTCATCGATCATACGTACCAATACATCCGCCTGATCCGCCAGTTTCAGGCTTTCCGGCGTGGTGACTGCCGCGGCGTTAACCGCCAGTTGGCGTACGGGCTCTTTAAGCGTGTTGCTGATATTTTGCATAAAGGCGGCGCGACCCTGCTGATTCTTCTCATACAAACGCTGCGCCTGTTTAAGCTTCTTATTCACCAGCACTTCCCGGTCCTGATCGCGAATAATAAAGATCTGCGTGCGGGGAGCGATCTGGCTGCGAAACAGACGGATCTCATACAGTTCGTTATTAATTGTCGCCTGAATCACGCCCTGATGCTGTTCCGCCATGCTGGTAATATTTTGCAGGTTAAGATGCGGCAACAGATGATCGGCGATTTTATTGCTGATCACGGTGCGGTTGCCTTCCTGATCGTAGACCAGCAGACCCAGCGGCAGCAGAGAAACGATCTCTTCATTAATGGCGCGTAAGACGCGAAGCTCGTTATTCGCCGCGTTGCCGGATGTCGATTCCGTCGACCGTCCCGGCTGATGACGGAACGTGGCGTAGCCAAATAACGCCAACGCCAGCAGCCCGATGTTCAGCAGTAAAGGCAGCAGAATATTTTGCAACGTATCAAGCAAAAGCGTACCGAACGGTACCTGCCAGATCAGGCGCATTCCGGTAGAGTTAAGCGCTGAGGAGATCTCAATTTTTGAACCGTTAAAGCTAATCGTGACGCTATCTGGCGCTTCCTTTTCACTGCTTCGCCCCGTCGCCTGGGTTGCGTCAGGCTCTATCCGAAAACTGTCCAGCGGCATTCCCGGCGGGATTAAATCATTAATGGGCAGATCAAACGCCACCACGGTCGCCAGATGTCCTGGCTGATTGAAGGTCGTGCGCAGCGTAAAATAGTGACCGTTTTGCCAGGCCAGTTTTCGCAATGAGGAGAAACTTTCGCGCTCATCCAGCGCATTCGCCTGCTGCAACATCTCTGCCCGGCGGGAATCGACGATATTGCCAATAGTGGACTCTTTAAAGCCGGAAGAGAGATCTTTCAACGGTAGGGTAGAGATAAGAATCAGGCTGTTATCCTGTCCGTTGAGATAATACATTGACCACGGCACGTTTTCCGCGCCCCACAGCGTATCCAGATAGGTTGACATACGCTGCGTCATTTCCAGCGTGGCGCTGTCATGGGAACCGAAAATCAGCGCTTCAGTTTTACGTCGCGGCTTTTCAAGATAATACACATCCTGTTTCAGACGCGTTTCCTGAAGTCCTTCACCTGTCGATGGCGTAGTGGTGGCGGCGATGTTGTCATAAATTTGCCAGGTAACATACCGCCAGGTGTCCACGCGTTTATGAATAGCGTGAGTGATATCGACAATTTGATAGCTTTTGTCTTTCAACCAGGCGTTGACGGCGCTCTGTACCATAACGCCCATCGTTACCAGCAGCACAATGATCAGCAATAAGAAGAAACGGGTAATGCTTCCCGGTAGAAGGGAGAATCGGGTAGAGACCGTTGTGTCAGACTGACTCATTTATGTTTACGACCTGTAAAAGCAACGCTGAAGGTGAAGGGCAGTATAAAGGGTAATGAATGAATTTCCAGACTCTTACGTCATGCCGGGCAACTTAACACGCGCTCCGTCGGCGGGACGGGAAAAGCGTACAACCTTCGCAGAACGGTACAAATATTAAGACTACTTATAAATGTTTAGCACTAAATATCAAGAAATTATTTGCTAATGTCTTACGAACGGTCGAGCAGGGGAGTGTAGTGAATAACCGTGATAGTTTTAGGCAGGTAGCATAAATCAGCCGGGTGTGTCTGAAAAAGGGTAAAAAAAACCGAATGCGAAGCATCCGGTTGAAATAGGGGTAAACAGACATTCAGAAGTGAATGACGGTAATAAATAAAGTTAATGATGATAGCGGTCACTATTTTAGTTGCGAATGAAGATTCTGTTTTATCATTCAGTGCTATGAATTTCATCAATTTAACCCGTTGATTTTAAAAGTTTCGTGAATATATTTTGTCTATTTGTGCTTATTTTTACTTGATTTTTGCTTTAAAAAAGTTCCGTAAAATTAATATTTTGAAACATCTATGTAGATAACTGTAACATCTTAAAAGTTTTAGTATCATATTCGTGTTGGATTATTCTGTATTTTTGCGGAGAATGGACTTGCCGACTGGTTAATGAGGGTTAACCAGTAAGCAGTGGCATAAAAAAGCAATAAAGGCATATAACAGAGGGTTAATAACATGAAAGTTAAAGTACTGTCCCTCCTGGTACCAGCTCTGCTGGTGGCGGGCGCAGCGAATGCGGCTGAAATTTATAATAAAGACGGCAACAAATTAGACCTGTTTGGTAAAGTTGATGGCCTGCACTACTTCTCTGACGACAAAGGCAACGACGGCGACCAGACCTACATGCGTATCGGCTTCAAAGGCGAAACGCAGGTTAACGATCAGCTGACCGGTTATGGCCAGTGGGAATATCAGATTCAGGGCAACCAGACTGAAGGCAGCAACGACTCCTGGACGCGTGTGGCGTTTGCGGGTCTGAAATTCGCTGACGCAGGTTCCTTCGATTATGGTCGTAACTACGGCGTAACCTATGACGTGACCTCCTGGACCGACGTTCTGCCGGAGTTCGGCGGCGACACCTACGGCGCTGACAACTTTATGCAGCAGCGTGGTAACGGCTATGCCACCTACCGTAACACCGACTTCTTCGGTCTGGTGGATGGTCTGGACTTCGCGTTGCAGTATCAGGGCAAAAACGGCAGCGTGAGCGGTGAAAACACCAACGGTCGCAGCCTGCTGAACCAGAACGGCGACGGTTACGGCGGATCGCTGACTTATGCAATCGGCGAAGGCTTCTCTGTCGGTGGCGCTATCACCACGTCTAAACGTACTGCTGATCAGAACAACACCGCTGAAGCTCGCCTGTATGGTAACGGCGATCGCGCCACGGTTTACACCGGCGGCCTGAAATACGATGCGAACAACATCTATCTGGCAGCGCAGTATTCTCAGACCTATAACGCAACCCGTTTTGGTACCTCTAACGGCAGCAACCCGTCCACCTCTTACGGTTTTGCCAACAAAGCGCAGAACTTTGAAGTGGTTGCTCAGTACCAGTTCGACTTTGGTCTGCGTCCGTCTGTGGCTTACCTGCAGTCTAAAGGTAAGGACATCAGCAACGGTTACGGCGCCAGTTATGGCGACCAGGACATCGTAAAATACGTTGATGTCGGCGCGACTTACTACTTCAACAAAAACATGTCCACCTATGTTGATTACAAAATCAACCTGCTGGATAAAAACGACTTTACCCGCGATGCGGGCATCAACACCGACGACATCGTAGCGCTGGGTCTGGTTTACCAGTTCTAATCAGCAAAAGATGTTGCTAAAGGGCCTACGGGCCCTTTTTTCATGCCTTATTCCGGCGTACAAATACGACGTTTTGATATACGCTTGCGTCCATTCGAATGAGGATAAACAGCGATGAAAATGACTTTTTGCCGGGCCGTGTGTCTGGCGGCGGCTTTTTTACTTATGGGCTGCGATGAGGCTCCCGAAACGACAACAGCGTCACCTGCCGCTCAGGTGCTGGAAGGTAAAACGATGGGGACCCTCTGGCGGGTGAGCGTGGTTGGTATCGATGCGAAACGCGCCGCAGAGTTACAGACTAAAATCCAGACTCAGCTTGATGCTGATGATTGGTTGCTTTCTACCTATAAAAATAACTCCGCGCTGATGCGTTTTAACCATTCACGCAGTCTTGCGCCCTGGCCGGTCAGCGAAGCCATGGCGGATATCGTGACCTCGGCGCTGCGTATTGGCGCGAAGACGGATGGCGCGATGGATATCACCGTGGGCCCGCTGGTCAATCTGTGGGGGTTTGGGCCGGATCGGCAGCCGCTGCATATCCCAACACCAGCACAAATCGATGCGGCAAAAGCGAAAACAGGCCTGCAACATTTGCAGGTTATCGACAGGGCTGGACATCAGTTTTTGCAAAAAGATCTGCCGGATCTTTATGTTGATCTCTCCACGGTCGGGGAGGGCTATGCGGCGGATCACCTGGCGCGTCTGATGGAGCAGGAGGGCATTGCGCGTTATCTGGTCTCGGTGGGCGGCGCATTAAGCAGTCGCGGGATGAATGCGCAAGGGCTGCCGTGGCGCGTCGCGATTCAGAAGCCGACCGACCGGGAAAACGCGGTGCAGGCGATTGTGGATATCAACGGGCATGGCATCAGCACCTCCGGCAGCTACCGTAACTATTATGAGCTGGATGGCAAGCGCGTATCGCACGTTATCGATCCGCAAACGGGGCGCCCCATTGAACACAACCTGGTATCGGTTACGGTCATCGCGCCAACGGCGCTGGAAGCGGACGGCTGGGACACCGGCCTGATGGTGCTTGGTACGCAAAAGGCGCAAGAGGTCGTGCGGCGGGAAGGGCTGGCGGTCTTTATGATCATGAAAGAAGGTGAAGGCTTTAAAACCTGGATGTCGCCGCAGTTCAAAACGTTCCTGGTGAGCGATAAGAATTAAAACGCAAGATTACGGGTTTTTGTGGGCGGATTTACGGACACACTGCATGTAAGCAAGCACTATGCTTAATGAAGGAGTCTATGATGAAAAAAGCGTTACTTACCGATGATGAATGCTGGCTGCGGGTGCAGGCGCGCGATGCCAGCGCGGATGGGCGTTTCGTTTTTGCGGTGCGAACCACCGGCGTTTTTTGCCGCCCTTCTTGTCGCTCGAAGCGGGCGTTACGTAAAAATGTTCGCTTTTTTGCCAACGCGCAGCAGGCGCTGGACGCCGGTTTTCGCCCCTGCAAGCGCTGTCAGCCGGATAATGCGCGCGCGCAGCAACGGCGGTTGGATAAGATTGCCTGCGCCTGCCGTTTACTTGAGCAGGAGACGCCGGTAACGCTGGCGTCTCTGGCGCAGGCGGTGGCGATGAGTCCGTTTCATCTGCACCGTTTGTTTAAAGCGAGCACCGGAATGACGCCGAAAGGGTGGCAGCAGGCGTGGCGCGCCCGGCGGCTGCGTGAGGCGTTGGCGAAAGGAGAGCAGATCACGGCGGCTATTTACCGCGCCGGCTTCCCGGATAGCAGTAGCTACTATCGTCATGCCGACCAGACGCTGGGCATGACGGCAAAACAGTTTCGCAAAGGCGGCGATAATGTCTCCGTTCGCTATGCGCTGACGGACTGGGTTTACGGACGGTGCCTGGTGGCGGAGAGCGAGCGGGGGATTTGCGCGATTCTCCCCGGTGATAGCGACGACGCGCTACTGGCTGAATTACACACCCTTTTCCCGGCGGCCCGCCACGAACCTGCTGACGCGCCTTTTCAGCAACGGGTGCGGCAGGTTGTCGCGGCTATCAACACACGCGATGTGCTGCTCTCGTTGCCGCTGGATATCCAGGGAACCGCGTTTCAACAGCAGGTCTGGCAGGCGTTATGCGCGATTCCCTGCGGCGAAACCGTAAGCTATCAACAGCTTGCCGCGACTATCGGCAAACCCACGGCAGTACGCGCGGTCGCCAGCGCGTGCGGCGCGAATAAACTGGCGATGGTGATCCCGTGTCATCGGGTCGTGCGTCGCGATGGCGCGCTCTCCGGTTATCGTTGGGGCGTGCGTCGAAAAGCGCAGCTATTAAAGCGAGAAGCACAAAAAGAGGAGTAGCAATGCTGGATCTGTTTGCTGATGAAGCGCCCTGGCAAGAGCCCCTGGCGCCTGGCGCGGTGGTGTTGCGCCGCTTTGCGTTTCGCGCGGCGCAGTCGCTATTAGACGATATCGGGTTTGTCGCCAGTCAGTCTCCGTTTCGTCAGATGGTGACGCCGGGCGGCTACACCATGTCGGTGGCGATGACCAACTGCGGCGCGTTAGGGTGGACCACCGATCTTCACGGTTATTGTTATGCCGTGCGCGATCCGTTGACCGATAAACCCTGGCCTGCGCTGCCGTTATCGTTTGCCAGCGTATGTCGTCAGGCGGCAATCGCGGCAGGGTATGCGAGCTTCCAACCGGACGCCTGCCTGATCAATCGCTACGCGCCTGGCGCAAAACTGTCGCTGCATCAGGATAAAGACGAGCCGGATCTGCGCGCGCCTATTATCTCAGTTTCGTTGGGGGTGCCGGCGGTTTTTCAGTTTGGCGGCCTGCGTCGCAGCGACCCGATCCAGCGGATCTTACTGGAGCATGGCGATATCGTGGTCTGGGGCGGCGAGTCCCGGCTGTTTTATCATGGTATCCAGCCGCTTAAAGCGGGCTTTCATCCCATGACCGGTGAATTTCGTTACAATCTCACCTTCCGTCAGGCGGCTGAAAAAGAATAAAAATAAGAATTATTATTGCTGTGCAGGTGGAGTTAGTTAAACTGCGGGCTGTTATTATCGGTCCGGGTTGTATGCATGGAACTTCTTATTCTTGTCTGGCGGCAGTACCGCTGGCCATTTATTAGCGTGATGGCGCTGAGCCTCGCCAGCGCGGCGCTGGGGATTGGCCTGATCGCGTTTATCAATCAGCGCCTGATTGAAACGGTGGACACCACCGTCATGGTGCTGCCGGAATTTCTCGGTCTGCTCCTGTTACTAATGGTCGTCACATTAGGTTCCCAACTGGCGCTCACCACTCTGGGACACCATTTCGTTTACCGCCTGCGCAGCGAATTTATCAAGCGCATTCTGGATACGCACGTTGAACGCATTGAGCAACTGGGCAGCGCCTCTTTACTGGCCGGTCTGACCAGCGATATTCGCAATATTACTATCGCCTTTGTGCGTCTGCCTGAGCTGGTGCAGGGCATTATCCTCACCGTCGGCTCGGCGGCGTATCTGGCGATGCTATCGACAAAAATGCTGCTGGTTACGGCTATCTGGATGGCGGCCACTATCTGGGGCGGATTTGTGCTGGTGGCGCGGGTTTACCAGCATATGGCGACCCTGCGCGAGACCGAAGATAAGCTGTACAACGACTATCAGACGGTGCTGGAAGGACGCAAAGAGCTGACGCTAAACCGCGAGCGTGCGGAGCAGATTTTTCAGCAATGCTATATCCCGGACGCCAAAGAGTACCGTCATCACATTATCCGTGCCGATACTTTTCACCTGAGCGCCGTCAACTGGTCGAATATCATGATGCTGGGGGCGATAGGCCTGGTCTTCTGGATGGCGAATAGTCTCGGCTGGGCGGATACCAACGTCGCGGCGACCTATTCACTGACGTTGCTGTTCCTGCGCACGCCGCTGCTGTCTGCGGTGGGGGCGTTGCCAACGCTACTGACCGCCCAGGTGGCGTTTAATAAACTGAATAAATTCGCGCTCGCCCCGTATAAGCCTGATTTTCCACAGCCGAAAGCCTTTCCCGACTGGAAGACGCTGGAGCTGCGCAACGTGGTTTTCCACTATCAGGATAACGCGTTTTCCGTGGGGCCCATCAACCTGACGATTCACCGCGGCGAACTGCTGTTTTTAATTGGCGGCAACGGTAGCGGGAAATCGACGCTGGCCATGTTATTGACCGGTTTATACCAGCCGCAATCGGGAACGATTTTACTTGATGGTCAACCTATTGCCGCCGGACAGCCGGAAGATTATCGCAAACTGTTTTCTGCGGTGTTCACCGATGTGTGGTTATTCGACCGCCTGCTGGGGCCGCAGGGGAAACCCGCCAATCCCGCTCTGGTCGAAAAGTGGCTTGAGCACCTGAAAATGACGCACAAGCTGGAGCTAAACGACGGGCGCATTTTGAATCTTAAACTGTCGAAAGGGCAAAAAAAGCGCATTGCGCTGCTGCTGGCGCTGGCGGAAGAGCGCGATATTATTTTGCTGGATGAGTGGGCCGCCGATCAGGACCCGCATTTCCGCCGGGAGTTTTATCAGGTACTGTTGCCGTTAATGCAGGAAATGGGCAAAACCATTTTCGCCATCAGCCATGATGATCACTATTTTATTCACGCCGATCGTCTGCTTGAAATGCGTAACGGACAGCTAACCGAACTCACCGGCGACGAACGTGACGCCGCTTCGCGTGATGCGGTTGCGCGTACTGCGTAATGGACTATGGCGCCGGATGAACCGCCTGATGGCAGCCCTACGTCCGCACGCGGGTAGGCCTGATAAGATGCTACGCGTCGCCACCAGGCATCGGGGTATTTTTTGCGGTGGACGAGCGGGGCTCCAGACGTGTTTTAAAAAGAACCCCGGAGCGCTGCGTGAGTCGGCGTGTTCAGATGCCCGGTAAGTGTGACCGGGCAGCGTAACATTATCGCGCGACGGCGTTCTGTACGTTAGCGTCCGCTTTCCAGATGCGGTATTTCACGTCCACATTCGCTGGGGTATACACCACGATCGGCAGCTTGCTGTTGTAGCGCAGCATCCCGTCTTCACCCAGCCAGGCGGTGACGAATTTTTGCTCTTTCTTACCTTCAGGGCAGGCCATCATGGTTGATACCGGAGAGGTGACGTTATCAAAGACATAATAGTCATAGCCCCAGCCTTCCAGCGTTTTTGTTTCCAGCGTGCCGCCGAGGCGATGCTGGTTACAATCCACATTCAGCGTTTGACCAATCAACAGTTCCACTTTGAGGGTAGATTCATCCTGCTGAGGGGTAAGGGTTATCACTTGCCGCTTCATTCCTTTTTCCGCCTGCGGATAGGGGGCGATTTTTTCCAGCGGCTGGGCGGTATCGCCATTGTTAGCCCAGGCAGAGGCGCTGGCGAGGGCGGCGAAGACGACGGCAGGGACAAACATCTTCATTTGATTGTTCACAGTATTTCCTTTCTGCTGTTTTCGGTATGCACGGGCAACAGATTAACACATTCATATTATCTATTAATCTGTATTTACTCATATTTTCAAGATTATTAATAAAATAGCGTATTTTTATATAGTGGAATATTCTGATATTGATAATGCAAATGAAATTATCAGCTATTAGTGGTTTTCGTTATATAAATATCTATATAACTCATTGAAATGTGAGAAAAAGCACGTTTACGGGTCTTTACCCGGCACTCTTTTGATCCGGCAACAGCATTTACCTCTATCGGGGTATGCATCTCTTACACATCCTGAAATATCTTATTTACAAAAACAACTACTCATAAATTGTACGGTTTTTATTGGTATTCACTCCCTATGGAAGCGTGTCGTTATGGAAGGGCGATATCATGGTTGATTTATCCCGTCGAAGCATGTTGACCGGCAGTTGGCGCAACGCCAGCAATGGGATTCTTCCGCCGTGGGCCAGAGAAACAACCTATTTTCTCGCACATTGTCTGCGTTGCGACGCCTGCATCCAGGCGTGTGAGGCCGACATCCTGCAGCGAGGGACGGGGGGATATCCGAGCGTAGATTTCAAACGGGGCGAGTGCAGCTTTTGTTATGCCTGTGCGCAGGCCTGTCCCGAATCTCTCTTTCTTCCGCGCCACACCAGGGCCTGGGATCTGATTTTTACACTCACGGAAAACTGCCTCGCCAGGCAGTCGGTTGAATGCCATCGTTGCCAGGACAGTTGTGAACCTATGGCCATCACCTTTCGTCCCACGCTATCCGGCATTTACCAGCCGCAGCTTGACTCGCAGGCCTGTAACGGATGCGGGGCGTGTGTGGCTATCTGTCCCGTGTCAGCCATCAAAGCGGAGAACCACCATGCGCACTAACTGGCAGGTCTGTAGCCTGGTCGTGCAGGCCAAAAGTCAGAACATCGCCGCCATTGGCACACAGTTGAACACGTTGCCGGGTTGCGAAGTCGCGTTAAGCGACGTTGAAAGCGGGCAACTGATCGTGGTGGCGGAAGCAGACCAGAGTGAAACGCTGATGCAAACAATTGAGTCAGTACGCAATGTCGAGGGCGTACTGGCGGTGTCGCTGGTTTATCACCAGCAGGATGAGCAAGGTGAGGAAACACCATGAAACTCAGTCGTCGTAGCTTTATGAAAGCTAACGCCGTTGCGGCCGCTGCGGCGGCTGCCGGTCTGAGCGTGCCGGGCGTCGCCCGCGCCGTTGTCGGGCAGCAGGAAGCCATCAAATGGGATAAAGCGCCGTGCCGTTTTTGCGGAACGGGTTGCGGTGTGTTGGTGGGAACGCAGCAGGGCCGTGTGGTCGCCTGCCAGGGCGACCCCGACGCGCCGGTCAACCGTGGTCTGAACTGCATTAAAGGCTACTTCCTGCCCAAAATCATGTACGGTAAAGATCGTCTGACGCAGCCGATGCTGCGCATGAAAGACGGCAGCTATCACAAAGACGGCGAGTTTACGCCGGTGAGCTGGGAACAGGCCTTCGATGTGATGGAGGAGAAGTTTAAAACCTCCCTGAAAGAGAAAGGGCCAGAAGCGATCGGCATGTTTGGGTCGGGTCAATGGACCATCTGGGAAGGCTATGCCGCCGCGAAACTGTTCAAGGCTGGTTTCCGCTCTAACAACATTGACCCGAACGCGCGTCACTGCATGGCCTCGGCGGTGGTGGGCTTTATGCGCACCTTTGGCATGGATGAACCGATGGGCTGCTACGACGATATTGAGCAGGCCGATGCGTTTGTGCTGTGGGGTTCCAACATGGCGGAGATGCACCCGATTTTATGGTCGCGCATCACTAACCGCCGTTTGTCCGACCCGAATGTGAAGGTCGCTGTCCTCTCCACCTTCCAGCACCGTAGCTTTGAGCTGGCGGACAACGGTATTGTCTTTACCCCGCAAAGCGATCTGGTGATCCTTAACTATATCGCGAATTACATTATTCAGAACAACGCGGTAAATCAGGATTTCTTCACAAAGCATGTGAACCTGCGTAAAGGGGCGACGGATATCGGCTACGGCTTACGCCCGACGCACCCGCTGGAAAAAGCGGCGAAGAATCCGGGCTCCGACGCTTCCGAGCCGATGAGCTTCGACGAGTATAAAGCCTTCGTGGCGGAATATACGCTGGACAAGACCGCTGAAATGACCGGCGTGCCGAAAGATCAACTGGAACAGTTGGCACAGCTCTACGCCGATCCGAATAAGCGCGTGATCTCTTACTGGACGATGGGTTTTAACCAGCATACCCGCGGCGTGTGGGCGAATAACCTGGTTTACAACCTCCATCTGCTGACCGGAAAAATCTCCCAGCCTGGCTGCGGTCCTTTCTCGCTGACCGGCCAGCCTTCCGCCTGCGGTACGGCGCGTGAAGTGGGAACCTTCTCACACCGTCTGCCCGCAGACATGGTCGTGACGAACGAAAAACACCGTGATATCTGCGAAAAACACTGGCAGATCCCCGCTGGCACTATCCCGGCAAAAGTGGGTTTACACGCGGTGGCGCAGGATCGCGCGTTGAAAGACGGCAAGCTGAACGTCTACTGGGTAATGTGTAATAACAATATGCAGGCCGGGCCGAACATCAATGAAGATCGGATGCCGGGCTGGCGCGATCCGCGTAACTTTATCATTGTCTCCGATCCTTACCCGACGGTGAGCGCGCTGTCTGCGGATCTGATCCTGCCGACCGCCATGTGGGTTGAGAAAGAAGGCGCTTACGGCAACGCCGAACGCCGCACGCAGTTCTGGCGTCAGCAAATTAAAGCGCCGGGCGAAGCCAAATCCGACCTCTGGCAACTGGTGCAGTTTTCCCGTCGTTTTAAAACCGAGGAGGTCTGGCCGGAGGCGTTGTTGGCTCAGAAGCCGGAGCTGCGCGGTAAAACTCTGTATGACGTTCTGTTCGCCACGCCGGCGGTCAGCAAATTCCCGCTGAGCGAGCTGAAAGAGGATCAGTTAAACGATGAGTCTCGTGAGCTGGGCTTCTATCTGCAAAAAGGGCTGTTTGAAGAATACGCCTGGTTTGGACGTGGCCACGGTCACGATCTGGCGCCGTTCGACGATTACCACAACGCGCGCGGTCTGCGCTGGCCGGTCGTCGAAGGCAAAGAGACGCAATGGCGTTACAGCGAAGGCAACGACCCGTATGTAAAAGCGGGGGAAGGGTACAAATTCTACGGTAAACCGGATGGCAAAGCGGTGATCTTCGCGCTGCCATTTGAACCCGCGGCGGAGTCGCCGGACAACGAGTACGATCTGTGGCTTTCCACCGGTCGCGTGCTGGAACACTGGCATACCGGCAGTATGACGCGCCGCGTGCCTGAATTGCATCGCGCCTTCCCGGAAGCGGTGGTCTTTATTCACCCGCTGGATGCGAAAGCGCGCGATCTGCGTCGTGGGGATAAGGTTAAAGTGTCGTCCCGCCGCGGCGAAGTGATTTCGATTGTCGAAACGCGTGGACGTAACCGTCCGCCGCAGGGACTGGTGTATATGCCGTTCTTCGATGCCGCTCAGCTAGTGAACAACCTGACGCTGGATGCGACGGACCCGCTCTCTAAAGAGACGGACTTCAAGAAGTGCGCCGTTAAGCTGGCGAAGGTGTAACGCGTTATGTCCCGTACAGCGAAACCCCAAAATGGCCGCCGCCGCTTTCTGCGTGATGTTGTGCGCACTGCGGGCGGGCTGGCGGCGGTTGGCGTGGCGCTGGGCTTGCAACAGCAAACCGCGCGCGCAACGGGCGTGCGGCTGCGTCCGCCTGGCGCGCTGAATGAAAATGTTTTCGCCAGCGCCTGTGTGCGCTGCGGGCAGTGCGTTCAGGCGTGTCCATACGACACGCTAAAACTGGCGACGCTGGCCTCCGGGCTATCGGCAGGCACGCCCTATTTCGTCGCTCGCGACATCCCCTGCGAAATGTGTGAAGACATTCCGTGCGCCAAAGTCTGCCCCAGCGGGGCGCTGAATAAAGATATCGCCTCCATTGATGACTCGCGCATGGGGCTGGCGGTGCTGCTGGATCAGGAAAACTGCCTCAACTTTCAGGGGCTGCGCTGCGACGTTTGTTACCGCGAATGCCCGAAAATCGATGAGGCCATCACGCTGGAACTGGATCGCAACATGCGCACCGGCAAACATGCGCGCTTTCTGCCCACCGTACACAGCGACGCCTGTACCGGCTGCGGCAAATGCGAAAAAGTCTGCGTACTGGAGCAACCAGCGATAAAAGTGTTGCCGTTGTCATTGGCGAAAGGGGAGTTAGGACACCATTACCGCTTCGGCTGGCTGGAGGGGAAAGATGGCAAATCGTAAACGCGACGCCGGGCGAGAAGCGCTGGCGAAAAAAGGCTGGTGGCGTAGCCACCGCTGGCTGGTGTTACGCCGTATCAGCCAGTTTATGGTGCTGGGGATGTTTCTCAGCGGCCCGTGGCTGGGCTTTTGGGTTTTGCATGGCAACTACAGCAGTAGTTTGCTGTTCGATACCCTCCCGTTGACCGATCCGCTGATTACTCTGGAAAGTCTCGCCAGTGGACATCTTCCCGCTACCGTGGCGCTGACGGGAGCAGTGATTATCGCTGTGCTGTATGCGCTGGCGGGAAAGCGACTATTTTGCAGTTGGGTTTGCCCGCTAAACCCCGTTACCGATTTGGCTAACTGGATGCGCAGGAAATTTGACCTGAACCAGTCTGCGACGATTCCACGCCATATACGGTACGTCCTTCTGGTGGTGGTGTTAATCGGTTCGGCGTTGACCGGCACGCTGCTGTGGGAATGGATTAATCCCGTGTCGCTGTTAGGTCGTAGTCTGATTATGGGATTTAGTAGCGGCGCGTTGCTGATTATTGCTTTGTTTTTATTTGATTTATTAGTCGTTGAGCACGGTTGGTGCGGCCATATTTGCCCGATGGGCGCGCTGTATGGCGTGCTGGGCAGTAAAGGCGTAGTGACCGTGACGGCCAAAAAACGTGAGAAATGTAATCGCTGTATGGATTGTTTTCATGTTTGCCCGGAACCGCATGTGCTACGTGCGCCGGTGCTGGATGAGCAAAGCCCGGCGCAGGTCACTCACCGCGACTGCATGACCTGCGGTCGCTGCGTGGATGTCTGTTCTGAGGATGTTTTTACAATAACGATACGCAACATCATTCGGGATGCATCGCGGCGGTAAGCGAGGAAATCTCCAGGAGCATAGATAACGATGTGACTGGGATTTTGGAGCGCAGCCAACAAAGAGGCAGCTCGAAGGATGAAGTGTAAATGCGATGGAGTTCGGGAGCGAAACAATGAAAAGCCATGACCTGATGAAAGCGCTGTGTCAATGGATGGCCACGCTTGCCCTGGTGGTAAGTGGTGCGGTTTGGGCGGCAAACGGAGTGGATCTGAGCCAGTCGCCGGAAGTATCCGGGACGCAGGAAGGGGCGATTCGTATGCCGAAAGAGCAGGAGCGTATGCCGCTAAATTACGTCAACCAGCCGCCGATGATCCCGCACAGCGTCGAGGGCTACCAGGTGACGACCAATACCAACCGCTGTCTGCAATGCCACGGCGTGGAAAGTTATCGTACGACGGGCGCGCCGCGTATCAGTCCGACGCACTTTATGGACAGCGACGGTAAAGTGTCGGGCAACGTCGCGCCGCGTCGTTATTTCTGCCTGCAGTGCCACGTACCGCAGTCTGATACCGCGCCGATTATCGACAATACCTTTACCCCCTCGCAAGGTTACGGGAAATAAGAGGTCATTATGGAAAATTCTAACCGTAAACCTGGCTGGATAAAGCGCGTCTGGCGATGGTGGCGCAGCCCCAGCCGCCTGGCGCTGGGGACGCTGCTGTTAATCGGTTTTATCGGCGGCATCATCTTCTGGGGCGGCTTCAATACCGGAATGGAAAAGGCTAACACCGAAGAGTTTTGTATTAGCTGCCATGAAATGCGCAACACGGTGTATGAGGAGTATATGGAAACCGTCCACTACAACAACCGTAGCGGCGTTCGCGCCACCTGTCCTGACTGCCATGTGCCGCATGAGTGGGGGCCGAAGATGATCCGTAAGATCAAAGCCAGTAAAGAGCTGTATGCGAAGGTATTTGGGCTGATAGATACACCGCAGAAATTTGAAGCTCATCGCCTGACAATGGCACAAAATGAGTGGCGGCGCATGAAAGACAACAACTCGCAGGAATGCCGTAACTGCCACAATTTCGACTTTATGGATCTGACCGCGCAAAAAGGCGTCGCGGCGAAAATGCACGATCAGGCGGTAAAAGATGGACAGACCTGTATCGATTGCCACAAAGGGATCGCGCATAAACTGCCGGATATGCGTGATGTTAAACCAGGTTTCTGACAGGACGTTGATGAGTGGGAATGCTTGAAGCCAGAGATCTGCACTGCGAGCGGGACGAGAGGACGCTGTTTCGCGGGCTGTCGTTCACCGTGGACGCCGGGGAGTGGGTGCAGGTCACCGGCGGCAACGGCGCCGGAAAAACCACCCTGCTGCGCCTGCTG
>NZ_SNMT01000027.1:0-54669 GCF_013350575.1 Salmonella sp. SG203 | reverse complement strand
TGCATCCGTAGCTCAGCTGGATAGAGTACTCGGCTACGAACCGAGCGGTCGGAGGTTCGAATCCTCCCGGATGCACCATCTCTTACTTGATACGGCTTTCACCGCGGTATCAATATCGGCAGTAAAGCAAGTTTTCCGATGCATCCGTAGCTCAGCTGGATAGAGTACTCGGCTACGAACCGAGCGGTCGGAGGTTCGAATCCTCCCGGATGCACCATATTCTCCGTACTTTCAGTGATGAAGATACGGATAAGATAGCGGTAATCACCGCTGGCACCAGGAAGGATAACGTTGCATCAGCAACGGCCCGAAGGGCGAGCCTTAAGGCGAGTAATCCTCCCGGATGCACCATCTTATTTAGTGTGGCAGTAAATGCGACATCAAATCTTGTAGTAAACATCATTTCCAATGCATCCGTAGCTCAGCTGGATAGAGTACTCGGCTACGAACCGAGCGGTCGGAGGTTCGAATCCTCCCGGATGCACCATATTCTCCGTACTTTCAGCGATAAAGATGCGGATAAGATAGCGGTAATCACCGCAGGCACCAGGAAGGATAACGTTGCGTCAGCAACGGCCCGAAGGGCGAGCCGTAAGGCGAGTAATCCTCCCGGATGCACCATATTCTCCGTACTTTCAGCGATGAAGATGCAGATAAGATAGCTATAATCCCCGCTGGCACCAGGAAGGATAACGTTGCGTCAGCAACGGCCCATAAGGCGAATAATCCTCCCGGATACGTCACTGCCCCGCAATCGCTTTTCCCCTTATCCTGAACACACCTCTTCATCTCTATTAGCGACAAAATCAACCAATTGCGATAAAGTACTGTCTGGTTATTCGGTTTGCGAGAACACGATGTACGCACGTTATGCTGGTTTGATTTTTGATATGGACGGTACTCTCCTGGATACCGAACCCACGCATCGCAAAGCGTGGCGTGAGGTTTTGGGGCGCTATGGTCTTCGTTTTGATGAACAGGCAATGGTCGCGCTTAACGGTTCGCCAACCTGGCTTATCGCCCAGTCAATCATTGAGCTTAACCATGCCGATCTTGATCCCCTGTCACTGGCGCGTGAGAAAACCGACGCGGTAAAAAGCATCCTGCTGGACTGCGTAGAACCGCTGCCGCTGGTTGAGGTGGTCAAAGCGTGGCATGGGCGGCGTCCCATGTCGGTCGGTACCGGTAGCGAAAGCGCTATCGCGGAAGCCTTGTTAGCGCATCTGGGGCTGCGTCGTTATTTTGATGCGGTTGTGGCGGCAGATCACGTACAGCATCACAAACCTGCGCCTGACACCTTCCTACTGTGCGCCCAGCGGATGGGCGTCATGCCGACGCAGTGCGTGGTATTTGAAGATGCCGATTTTGGTTTACAGGCGGCGCGGGCGGCGGGAATGGATGCCGTGGATGTCC
The DNA here is from genome assembly GCF_013350575.1 of Salmonella sp. SG203. Taxonomy (NCBI): domain Bacteria; kingdom Pseudomonadati; phylum Pseudomonadota; class Gammaproteobacteria; order Enterobacterales; family Enterobacteriaceae; genus Salmonella; species Salmonella sp. SG203. Next base: position 53,256 of record NZ_SNMT01000027.1, on the reverse strand, counting down.
GACTATTGTGAGTGACGGACTGTCGCTCCTGTCTCTGTTTGCCAGTAGTTTTCTCAGCGCGACGCTGTTACCCGGTAATTCTGAGGTGGTTTTGGTTGCTATGCTGGTCTCCGGCGTCAGCCATCCCTGGGTCTTAGTCTTAACAGCAACAATGGGTAATAGCCTTGGAGGGGTAACTAACGTTATTCTTGGGCGTTTCTTTCCGCTGCGCAAAACGTCGCGCTGGCAGGAAAAAGCGACTGGCTGGCTAAAGCGTTATGGCGCAGCCACACTATTATTAAGCTGGATGCCGGTCATCGGTGATTTGTTGTGCCTGTTAGCGGGATGGATGCGCATCCCGTGGGGGCGGACGATCTTTTTTTTGTGTCTTGGTAAGGCGCTGCGCTATGTTGCGCTCGCAGCGGCGACGGTTCAGGGCATGATGTGGTGGTAATAATTGTAGGTTTGGCATGTATGGCCGCCATTACAGTTATGCTTATTAAAACGATTTGGACAGGCGGGAGGTCAATTTGATCCCGGACGTATCACAGGCTCTGGCCTGGCTGGAAAAACATCCTCAGGCGTTAAAGGGGATACAGCGCGGGTTAGAGCGCGAAACGCTGCGTGTCAATGCTGATGGCACGCTGGCGACAACAGGTCATCCTGAAGCGTTAGGTTCAGCGCTGACCCATAAATGGATTACCACGGATTTTGCGGAAGCCCTACTGGAGTTTATTACGCCAGTCGATGGCGATATCCAGCATATGCTCACTTTTATGCGCGATCTCCATCGGTATACGGCCAGGAAACTGGGCGATGAGCGGATGTGGCCATTAAGTATGCCCTGCTATATTGCGGAAGGGCAGGACATAGAGCTGGCGCAGTACGGCACATCCAATACCGGGCGTTTTAAGACGCTCTATCGCGAAGGGCTGAAAAATCGTTATGGCGCTTTGATGCAAACCATCTCCGGCGTACATTACAATTTTTCATTACCGATGGCGTTCTGGCAGGCGAAATGCGGCGTTACGGAAGGTGAAGCGGCAAAAGAAAAAATTTCTGCCGGCTATTTTCGTCTGATTCGCAACTATTACCGTTTTGGCTGGGTCATCCCCTATCTGTTTGGCGCGTCTCCGGCCATTTGCTCCTCTTTCCTGCAAGGGAAGCCAACCACATTACCGTTTGAAAAAACGGACTGCGGCATGTACTACCTGCCATATGCGACGTCGCTGCGTTTGAGTGATTTGGGCTATACCAATAAGTCGCAAAGCAATCTGGGTATTACGTTTAACGATTTGCATGAGTATGTGGCAGGTCTGAAGCGGGCGATTAAAACGCCGTCAGAAGAGTACGCGCGGATTGGTGTGGAAAAAGACGGTAAGCGGCTACAGATTAACAGCAACGTTCTGCAAATTGAAAATGAGCTGTACGCGCCCATTCGTCCCAAGCGCGTGACGCGCAGCGGCGAATCGCCTTCAGATGCGCTTCTGCGTGGCGGTATTGAGTATATTGAAGTTCGTTCTCTCGATATTAACCCGTTCTCACCGATCGGCGTAGACGAGCAACAGGTGCGCTTCCTCGATCTGTTTATGGTCTGGTGCGTATTGGCCGATGCGCCGGAAATGAGTAGCGATGAGCTGTTATGTACGCGTACTAACTGGAATCGCGTTATTCTGGAAGGGCGTAAGCCGGGCCTTACCCTGGGGATTGGCTGTGAAACCGCGCAGTTCCCGCTGCCCAAAGTAGGGAAAGATCTCTTCCGCGATCTGAAACGCGTGGCGCAAACGCTGGACAGTATCCACGGGGGAGAGGAGTATCAAAAGGTGTGTGATGAGTTGGTCGCCTGCTTTGATAATCCTGAACTGACATTCTCCGCCCGGATCCTACGGTCTATGATTGATGAAGGCATTGGCGGCACCGGGAAAGCGTTCGGTGAGGCTTACCGTAATCTGTTACGCGAAGAGCCGCTGGAGATTTTACAGGAAGAAGAGTTTATTGCTGAACGTGACGCTTCAGTACGTCGTCAGCAGGAGATTGAGGCGGCGGATACCGAGCCGTTTGCCGCGTGGCTTGCAAAACACGCCTGACCCAAAAGAAAAAGGCCACTCACGGAGTGGCCAAAATTTCATCGCTGAAAACAGGGATGATGATAACAAATGCGCGTCTTTCATATACTCAGACTCGCCCCGGAACAAAGAGTTCAGTTTATTTTTAAAAAATTATCGGAGGTGACTAAATGCCATTATTAGATAGCTTCGCAGTCGATCATACCCGGATGCAAGCGCCGGCGGTCCGGGTTGCAAAAACGATGAACACCCCGCATGGCGACGCAATCACCGTGTTTGATCTGCGTTTTTGCATTCCGAACAAAGAAGTGATGCCGGAAAAAGGGATTCATACGCTTGAGCATCTGTTTGCTGGCTTTATGCGCGACCACCTCAACGGTAACGGCGTTGAGATTATCGATATCTCGCCGATGGGCTGCCGTACCGGTTTCTACATGAGCCTGATTGGCACGCCGGACGAGCAGCGTGTTGCCGACGCGTGGAAAGCGGCGATGGCGGATGTGCTGAAAGTGCAGGATCAAAACCAGATCCCGGAGCTGAACGTTTACCAGTGCGGTACGTATCAGATGCACTCGCTCAGTGAAGCGCAGGACATTGCCCGTCATATTCTGGAGCGTGATGTGCGCGTGAACAGCAATAAAGAGCTGGCGCTGCCGAAAGAAAAACTGCAGGAATTGCATATTTAGTCTTATTGGTGAGCGGTTCCAGTATTTAAATTAACCCCGGTTTATGACCGGGGTTTTTTATTGCTTAATATAATTTGTATTTATTATATTTGCGGCAAGAATAAATTTTAAATTAAGTAATGCCTGGCCTGTTAAATAATAAAATGTGATCTGGTAAACAGAAAAGGCGGATAACTCACGATGCCAGAGTGTATTGATCACATAAACTAAAAATCATAAATAATTAATAGAAAAACATAATGGAATGCGCCAGATATCCAGGTAATAACAAGACTCTACTAATAGCCGGTCGATGGGGTTTTTAGCAAATCTTATCTGGTATACATCAAACTTAAGGGATAAAAAATGAAGGCTAAATATTTGGCGCTGATGATCGGTGCTTGCTTTTCTCATAACCTTTGGGCAGCGAATAATATCACTATTGAGCAGCGTCTGGCTGAACTGGAGCAACGTGTTGTTAATGCTGAAAAACGGGCATCCGATGCCGAGGCGCAAATTCGCTCGCTGAAACAGCAGCAGGTCGCCGCTACGCCGACGGTGAATGTCCAGTCCGCCGAGCCCATTGCAGCAGATAAAACGCCGCCGAAGCTGACCTTATCCGGATTCAGCGATATTAAGTTCTATGGCGATGTCGAATTTAATATGGATGCGGCAAGCCGTTCCGGTAGCCTGACCTCGATGAGAACGTCAGCGAATAAAGATTGGGCATCAGGAACCAATGAACGCTGGGATATTAACGGACGCCTGTTGCTGGGCTTTGATGGCTACCAGCGGCTGGACAACGGTAATTTTGCCGGATTCTCTGTACAGCCTCTGGCGGACCTGACCGGAAAAATGAACCTCGATGATGCCGTTTTCTTCTTTGGTCGTGAGAATGACTGGAAAATTAAGGTTGGTCGTTTTGAAGCCTACGATATGTTCCCGCTGAATCAGGATACGTTTATTGAATATTCGGGGAATACAGCGAACGATCTTTACAGTGACGGTTACGGCTATATCTATATGATGAAAGAAGGACGGGGACGTAGCGACAGTGGGGGTAACTTCCTGCTGAGTAAAACCATCGACAACTGGTATTTCGAAGTTAACACATTGCTGGAAAATGGTAGTACGTTATATACCGAGAAGCAGTACCACGGAATGGATTTAACCAACGATAAAAACGTGGCTTACGTCCGTCCGGTTATCGCCTGGCAAAACGGGCGTTTTTCAACGGCGATAGCGATGGAAAGTAACGTCGTTAACAACGCCTATGGCTATTATGAGAATGGGAAGTGGATCGATCAGTCAGATCGTACGGGCTATGGTTTTACCATGACCTGGAATGGTCAAAAAACTGACCCGGAAGATGGCGCAGTGATTAACCTGAATACCGCCTATATGGATGCGACCGATGAGACAGATTTTACCGCTGGGGTGAATGCGCTGTGGCATCGATTTGAACTGGGTTATATCTATGCGCATAACAAAATCGAAGCCTTCAATGCTACCAATATCGATGCCGTTTGTGAGGACGATTGTTGGATCACCGATCCCGGCAATTATGATATTCACACTATTCATGCCTCATATTTATTCCCCAACGTGATGGATATGAAAAACTTTAACATCTACCTCGGTGCCTATGCTTCATGGGTAGAGGCCAATCCGAATAATGGCGATAACAGTGAAGATGCGCGTTACGGCGGGCGTCTGAGATTCAAATATTTCTTCTGATTGTTGATCTATTAAAAAAGGGATCCGCAGATCCCTTTTATCAGATAGTTAGTGCGCGCCGCCACCGCCGCCGCCCGCACCGAAGGGCGGTTTGGCGAACCACACCAGGCCGAGCAGCACCAGGAAGATCCCCGCCGACATCCAGAAGATTTCGTTGGCGGAAATAATCAGCCCCTGATTCGTGATTTGCTGGGCTATCCAGCCTGACGCCTGTTGGTGCGTCATCCCTAAGCCTTCCAGTTTATCGTACATAGCCTGAGCGTTTGGATTATACGCCGTAACCGACTCGGTGAGCTGAGCATGGTGTAGCGACTCACGATCGGTCCACATAGTGGTGGTAATCGAGGTGCCGATGGAACCTGCCAGCGTTCGCGTGAAGTTCGACAGGCTTGATGCCGCCGCCAGCCGTTCTGGCGGTAACCCGGAGAGCGTAATGGTGGTCAGCGGCATAAAGAAGCAGGCGACGGCAAATCCCTGAATAAACTGCGGCCATGCGGAAGCGCCGAAATCCATACCCGGTTCGAACGTCCAGGCGCGCCAGTAAAAACAGACGGCGTACATAATGAAGCTGAACGTGACCAGCCTGCGCATATCCAGTTTATGCGCGAAGCGTCCGATAATCGGCGACAAAATTACCGGAATAATACCGACTGGCGCTGACGCCAGACCTGCCCACGTTGCGGTATAGCCGTACACCTCTTGCAAAAGCTGCGGCAATAGAACAATGGCGCCGAAATAGAGCATATAGGCAAGGCTGATGCACAGGCAGCCAATCGTGAAGTTACGCGATTTAAAAAGAGAAAGATCGACGATAGGGTGATCGTCGGTCAGTTCCCAGACGATCAGGAAACTGATGGCGATGACGGCGACCACGGTCAGGATGATAATTTCCTGCGAGGAGAACCAGTCCAGCTCTTTACCGCGATCGAGCATAATTTGCAGGCTGCCGATGCCAATCACCAGTAACGCCAGCCCGACGGCGTCAATACGTCGCCGTTCGGTATGCGTTTCACGTCCGCGCAGCGTGTGTAACGTCATCAGGACGACGGCGATGCCAATCGGCACGTTGATGAAGAAAATCCATCCCCAGTGGTAATTATCACTGATGTAGCCCCCCAGAATCGGGCCGCAAATCGGCGCGACAATGACGGTCATTGACCAGAGCGCCAGCGCAATGGAGCGCTTTGCAGGCGGATAGTTATTCAGCAACAGGCTTTGCGAGAGCGGAATCAGCGGCCCGGCGACCACGCCCTGCACCACGCGGAAGAAGATCAGCATATTCAGGCTGCTGGATACGCCACAGGCCCAGGAGGCCGCGGCAAAGGCGACCGTCGACCACATGAACAGTTTGACTTCGCCAAAACGTTTCGCCAGCCAGCCGGTTAAGGGAATCGAGATAGCGTTCGCCACCCCGAAAGAGGTGATAACCCATGTCCCCTGGCTTAGGGAAGAACCCAGGTTCCCGGCGATGGTCGGAATCGCCACGTTGGCAATGGTGGAGTCCAGCACCTGCATGAATGTCGCCAGCGACAGCGCGATCGTCATGATGACGAGCTGCGCGCCCTCCAGCGGTTTTTGCTGTTGCATCACACGCACCTCAGGATTAACCCGCGTTAGCCTGTACGATGTCGTCGATCAGTTTATTGACCGGCGCGAGATTAATTTCGCGTGCGTTACTTTCGGCAACCGGCGTCGTTCGTACCTGGCTGGCCAGTACCTGACCGTCGCGATTAGCGGTATCCACGGTGACCAGCGTCGATAAACCAATACGCAGCGGATGTTGTTCTAACTGTCGGGCGTCCAGTTCGACGCGTACCGGCAGACGTTGAACTACTTTAATCCAGTTACCCGTCGCATTTTGCGCGGGCAGCAGAGAGAAGGCGCTGCCTGTTCCCATATCCAGACCGACGACTTTACCGGTGTATTTTACGTCGTCGCCATAAATATCAGTAATCACCGTCACTGGCTGCCCAATGCGCATATTCGCTAATTGAGTCTCTTTAAAGTTAGCGTCCACCCACAGATCGGTTGCAGGCACCACGGCCATCAGCGGCGTGGTGGGGCTGATCTGCGCGCCAGGCTGGACGGCGCGGCGGGAGACATAACCGGTCATTGGACTGACGATGCGAGTACGCTCCAGCGCCAGCCAGGCGTTACGCACTTCGGTCGCCGCTTGTTGAACCGCAGGCTGATCTTCCAGATTACTGTTGAGTATCATTGCCTGGTTGGCATTGTACTGTTGAATGGCGACATCCAGCTGTGCCTGCGCGCTGGCGACGGCATCGCGGGCGTGTTGCAGCTCTTCCCGGCCAATAAGATTGGCATTACCCAGCGGCACACGACGGTTAAGGTCGCTCTGCGCTTGCGCCAGGGCGGTTTTTTGCACGTCGATATTCGCCTGCAACTGCTTACTGTTAATCATCAACTGGTGCGTTTGGCGCACGCTGGAGGCCAGCGCCGTTTTGGCTCTTTCAAACGCTTGTTTGGCGTCAGTCTGATCGAGCGTGACCAGAACATCGCCCTCTTTTACAAAGTCGGTGTTATCAGCCCAGACTTTCGTCACGCTGCCTGACACCTGCGCCATGATTTGAACCTGGTTCCCTGCCACGTAAGCATCATCTGTCTCTTCAATATGACGCAATACTAAAAACCAATAAATTCCATATGCCACGGCAATAATAACAAAGAGCAAGGTAAGAAGTAGCAGCGCTGTTTTGCGTTTGCCTTTCTTCTTAGCCGGTTGCTGCGGGGTTTGGATCTCCGCATTTGCGCTCATGTTGTTCTCCACGATCTTATTATTCACATCGGCTGAGCCGACCTGTTGTCAGAAAGGCCAGCAGTAATGCGTGCCGGCCTGTCCGCTTTCCTGTTATTAATCTGGATTTTTGAGCGGGTCGGCGCTTTAGCGCAGCGCCTCAAGAACAGTGCCTTCCTGCTCCATTTGATCAAGACGCGTCAGGAGTTTACGAGTGATGTGCTCAAGTTGATCTTTTTCGGCTGTGCTAAGTGATGACCAGAGTTGATGCAGACAATGATGCTGAGGCGGAAGCACTTCTTGCAAAAATGCCTGGCCTTTCTCCGTTAATTGCAGATGCAGGCAACGGCGGTCGTTATCGCTCTCACGACGCTCAATCCAGCCGCGTTTTTCCAGCTCATCTGCAATGCGTGTCGCATTGGTGCGAGATGAACCCAGCGCGCAGCTTAATTCAGACGGCTGAATACTGTGGTTTTCCTGAGACTCCAGCGTAATCAACGCCATAAACAACGTCTCGTTAATCCCTTGAGCCTTCAGCATCTTATTGCGGTTTTCCAGGAGCTTGCCTTGCATGTGCATACAAAGACGAGTCAAAAGAATTTCCTGATAAGGAAAGTCTTCGTGACGGCTGGCGCGAAATTTTAGCATTTGTTCAATGGGCGTAAACGAACTATCCATTTGGGCATGACCTCATTAATTTCAGCCGATATAGTAACGACAGTGACAAATAAAGTAAATGTATTATTAATACAAAATCATTCTTTCAGGCTATAAAGCAACCAATGATACGCAGACTGAGACGCCAGCGGGAACATTGGGCCCGGTAAAGCGCCGCCTGCGGCAAATCCAGGAATGACGAGAAAAGCGTGAGTGCCTGCATGAAAAAATCAGGAGAGAACGATAAGCGGGAGGGGCGAAAGCCGGGTAAACGGCCTTACAACCCGATGCAAAAGCCACCGGAATATCACGGATAGCTATCGGTGAACGACCTTCGAATCCTTGAACGGGCGCTATTGGCCTGGGAGCAGATGGGGATGCAGGGCTTTCCATAGAATTATATTATTCTTCACCGGTATAAAAATAACCATGATAAATGAATAGCATAACCTTAACAGACTGGGGAGCTCCTTAACACCCTAAGGAGCTTAAACAAAGGTAAACGCTCACTATCCGCTTAATTTACGGCTTCCTGTCGGTGAAAACCTCGCCACCAGACCAGTAAATTAAGTAAGGCTACCGTGACACCCGCCAGACAAACGCCGGCCCAGCCAGCATGTTGCCAGGCGGAGGCGGAAATCAGCGACCCCGCGGCGCCACCGATAAAGTAGCTGGTCATATAGCCGGCGGTGAGCCGGTTACGCGCATCCGGATGCAAACGATAGATGACCGTCTGATTGGTGATATGTACCCCCTGAACGGTGAGGTCCAGTACCAGAATGCCAATAATCAGCGCCAGTACCGAGGTGTGCCCAAGCCAGATAGCCAGCCAGGAGAGTAACAGCAGCAGTAAGCCGAACGTGGTGGTGAGGTGAGATTTACCTTTATCGGCAAATCCGCCAGCCGGACGCGCGCCTAAAGCGCCGGCGGCCCCCGCCAGGCCAAACAGGCCAATCATCCCCTCGGAATAGCTAAACGGCGGCGCGGCGAGCAAAAAGGCCATTGACGTCCAGAGGATGCTGAAATTAGCAAAGGTCAGACAGCCCAGCAGCGCGCGGGTACGCAGCAGCTTATCGTGAATAAACAGGCTGAATACAGAACCCAACAGTTGCGGGTAGTTAAGATGGGTGTCGGATTTGAGCTTTGGCAGTCCGCGCCACAACGCGACGGCCATCAGCGCCATCAGCGCCGACGCTACCCAAAATACGGTGCGCCAACCGCCGAGGTTTGCCAGCAGTCCGGCGACCGTTCGCGCCAGCAGGATCCCCAGCAACAGGCCGCTCATAATGGTGCCGACCACTTTACCGCGGGTGGCGGGCGTCGCAAGTGTGGCGGCCAGCGGAACCAGAATCTGCGCCACCACGGAGAACAGTCCGGTTAAGGCCGTTCCGAGTATCATCATGCTAAGCGACTGACTGCTGGCGGTGATCAGCATTCCGCCAGCCGCCAGCAACGTCATGGAGACAATCAGCGTTCGGCGTTCAAACATGTCGCCGAGCGGCACCAGAAACAACAGGCCAGCGGCATAGCCCAACTGCGCGGCGGTAACGATAAACCCTGCGGAGCTGGCGGAAAGCGAAAAGTGATGCGCGATGGTATCAAGCAGCGGCTGGGCGTAGTAGTTGCTGGCGACCGCCAGACCCGTGGCCACAGACATTAAAACGATCAGCGCCGGGCTAAGCCCATGAGTGGGTTTCGTCATGATGGTAATCGTGATTTAGATAATTATTTCCTGGGAAAACAATCATAGCGGATGTTGATGAATAAAGGGGAACAGTGACGTGATGAATCGTGCGCTTTGAGGAGAGATTGAATAGACCGGATAGCGGCGCATGAACTGCGCCTTATCCGGCATAAAAAACGATATTATTTCTGCGCGGCCAGCGCTTCTTTCACCCAGCCGTCAAACTGCTGCTGGTGGGCGTTGATCCAGCCGTCTACGTGGCCCTGAACATCGGCTTCAGACGATTTACCGGCATGCATCATGGCGTTCTGCGCGTTGATATCCGCCAGCGGCAGCTTCATGATGGCGAACAGTTTCGCCGCCGCCGGGTTTTTCTCCGCCCATGCCTTATTGGCGACAATATGCATAGTATTGACCGGGAACCCATAGTTCGCGCCGTTCGGCAGTTTAGTATCAATATTTTTCTGTTCGCCCGGCAGGGAGGAGAACGGCACCTGTAGCCAGACGACATCTTTACCCGGCTTCATTACGTCGCTCACCCAGTACGGGGTCCAGGTGTAATACAGCACCGGCTTGCCTTCTTTAAAACGGGTAATGGTATCAGCCATCATCGCCGCATAGTTACCGTGGCTGACCTCAACGGTTTTTTGCAGATCAAACGCTTTATTCTGGTGATTGATTACGGCTTCGCAGCCCCAGCCCGGCGAGCAGCCCATCATGTCCGCTTTTCCGTCGCCATTAGTGTCGAAGATTTTGGCGATTTTCGGATCTTTTAGCTGAGCGATATTGGTGATGTTGTACTGCTCGGCGGTTTTTTTATCGATCAGATAGCCCTGCGCAGCGCCGGAGACGAAGACGCCCTCGCGGTAAAACTTGTTGTCTCCGCCTGCTGCGGCATACATATCATCATGCAGCGGCTGCCAGTTCACGGCGGTAAACGTCGCATCGCCAGAGGCGATGGAGGTGTAGCCTACGTTGTAATCGACTTCACTCGGCTTATTTACGGTATAACCCAACTTTTCCAGCGCCCGGCTGACCAGTAACGTCTGGAAGGACTCTTCAGAAATCGTGCTTTGGATAGGTTGAACGGTAATGCCTTTGCCAGGCAGGTCGGCAGCGAAAGCGCTGGCGGTGACAAGGGTGGCAAACGCTGAGGCAAATATCACAGTATGTCGCATCGTTGTTCCTTTAATTATGGTAGGGAGTTGTAAGCCCGGTAAGCGCAGGGTCACCGGGCGTCAGGAGAGTTACTTAACGAAAGGGCGGGTGATTAGCCCAACAGGACCGGTGGTATACCAGCAACGGTTACCGCGGCTACGTGAGTCGCGCCCGACGGCCTGCGTCAGACGGTCCAGAATGATGGCGAGAATCACAATGCCGACGCCGCCGACGGTTGCCAGCCCCATATCAAGACGACCAATGCCGCGTAGTACCATCTGACCAAGCCCGCCGACCGCAATCATCGAGGCGATGACGACCATCGAGAGAGCCAGCATCAGCGTCTGATTAACGCCTGCCATAATGGTGGGCATCGCCAGCGGTAGTTGCACTTTGAACAACATTTGGCGCGGGCTGGCGCCGAACGAGCGCGACGCTTCAATTAAGTCGGCAGGCACCTGGTTAATGCCCAGGATCGTCAGGCGTACAATCGGCGGTAGAGCAAAAATAATCGTCACCACCACGCCCGGCACGTTACCGATGCCGAATAACATGACAATCGGCACCAGATAGACAAACGCGGGCGTGGTCTGCATCGCATCCAGCAGCGGACGAACTATTTTGGCTGCGCGCGGGCTGCGCGCCAGCCAGATTCCCATCGGTAATCCGATCACGACGCAGAACAACAGGGCGGTCAATACCAGCGCCAGGGTAATCATCGCCTGTGACCAGGCGCCGATCGCGCCGATGGCGATCAGCGATATCAGCGTTGCGATCCCCATGCCCACGCCGGAAACCTGCCAGGCAATCAGCGCAAAGAGAATAATCGCCACAGGGGCGGGCATTCCCAGCAGCAGTTGCTGAAAGCCGTTAAGGATGTAATCCACCGGCACACGAATCCCCTGAAAAAGGGGACGGAAATGGGTGACGACCCAGTCAATTCCCTCTGTGACCCAGCTATCCAGTGGGATCAGCGTTTTATGGAACGGGTCCAGAAGAGAAAAGTGTTCAGGGGCTGGCGCGGGCGCGCTGTTCAACCAGTCGGTACTGCCGCCGTCCGTGGCTACGCCTGCCGGTGTTCCCCAGGCATCAGCCGTTTGCGTCGTAGTATCGGCCACCTGTGCGGTATCCCACGGATTCGTTTGATCAGCCATTGTTACCCCCCTCGCGATCTAAAGCCTGTAGCAACATACGTTTTGAAATAATGCCAACATACTGATGTTCTTCATCGACAACCGGCACCGCGCAGGGCGCCTGGCCGACGTGAGAGAGCAACTCGCTGAGTGGGGTTTGCGCGTCAACGACTAAAGGGTCGTCGATAAGCGCCGCTTCAATCCCTTGCGCCTGGCTTAATGCCGCTTTTAATGAGTCGATGGACACGACGCCCACGAATTTATTGCCACGCTCAATGACGTAACCATATTCACGGTCTTCATCCTGTAATAATTTCAGTGCCGAACGGGGACCAAAACCTGGCGTTTTACGAATTAATCCGACCGGGCTGCGACGGGCAATATCTTTGGCGCTAAATACCTGACTAATATCCACGCCACGGAAGAACGTGCGGACATAATCATTTGCCGGATTATTCAGGATCTCATCCGGCGTACCAACCTGTACGACCTCGCCATTTTGCATAATGGCAATCCTGTCGCCAATACGCATAGCCTCATCAAGATCGTGGGAAATAAAGACAATGGTGCGCTGATGTTTCGCCTGTAATTTCACCAGCTCATCCTGCATTTCGGTACGAATTAATGGATCGAGGGCGGAAAACGCTTCATCCATTAATAAGATATCAGGGTTGATTGCCAGCGCGCGGGCAAGTCCAACACGCTGACGCATCCCACCGGAAAGTTCATCCGGATAGGCATGAGCGTAATTTTCAAGCCCCACCTGACGCAAGGCGTCCAGCGCTTTTTCGCGACGCTCTTGCGCTGCGATGCCCGCTAATTCCATACCGAATGCCGTATTATCCAGCACGGTCATATGGGGCATGAGCGCAAATGACTGGAAGACCATCGCAATCTTTTTCCTGCGCACCTCGCGAAGCTCAGCGTCTGATATTTTGGCAATATCAACGCCGGCGATCAGTACCTGTCCGCGGGTGGGTTCAATCAGGCGATTGAGAAGGCGTACCATTGTGGATTTACCCGAACCGGATAATCCCATGATGACAAATATCTCGCCTTCTTCAATGGCCAGACTGGCGTCTTTAACGCCAAGCGATAGCCCCGTTTTTTCCAGTATTTGCTCTTTCGATAGTCCCTTTTCAATATATTTGAAGGCACGCTGTGGATGCTCTCCAAATATTTTATACAGATTCTTCACTTCTAATTTAATTGCCATGCAATAGAACGATTCCTGTTATTTACTTATGTCGATATGTTACCTGATAGAAATAGTTACCTTTTTCTACCCTAACATACTCAGAATCTGAGACAACCCTGAATTTGCTTCTGGCATGAATATTGCGAGGTGCTATTGGCTGTGATTTCCCATGATATAAGGGCTGAACGCGAATGGGGAGGGAGAGATATTTTTTGGAACAACCAGCAAAAATCCACCTGAATTGGGGGGATTCAGGTGAATAATCTCACTCGTATTGAGTGTAGGACATGTTGTAATATTTGCGCGATTTGACTCCCTATTGCTTGAAATAAAGGCATGGGAAATGTAACGTTATTTCCCATGCCCGTAAGGTTAAAAATTCCAGTCTTCGTCTTCGGTTTCGACTGTTTTCCCCATCACATAAGATGAACCTGATCCGGAAAAGAAATCATGATTTTCGTCGGCATTCGGCGAGAGCGCGGCAAGGATTGCGGGATTCACGTCAGCCATCTCTGGCGGAAATAACGCCTCATAACCCAGGTTCATTAAGGCTTTATTGGCGTTGTAGCACAAGAAGGCTTTGACGTCGTTAACCCAGCCGGTTTCCGCATATAACGCTTCTGTGTAGCAGATTTCGTTGTCGTACAGTTCCATCAACAAATCCAGCGCGAAAAGCTTTAACTCTTTACGCTCGATTGCCGATAGTTTTTGTAGCGCTATCTGATACTTATAGCCAATATAATAACCGTGAACCGCTTCATCGCGAATGATTAAACGAATCAGGTCGGCAGTGTTCGTGAGCTTACCGCGGCTGGAGAAATACATCGGCAGCCAGAAGCCGGAATAGAACAGAAAAGACTCTAAAAAGACGCTGGCAATCTTTTTCTTTAGCGGTTCATCGCTGACGTAATGAGCCAAAATAATCTGCGCCTTACGCTGAAGCGGCGGGTTTTCTTCGCTCCAGGCGTAGGCGGCATCAACCTCTTTCGTCTGGCACAGCGTGGAAAAAATAGAACTGTAAGAGCGGGCGTGTACCGCTTCCATAAAGCTGATGTTCGACAGTACTGCCTCTTCATGCGGCGTGATGGCATCTGCCATTAACGACGGCGCGCCAGCGATGTTCTGGATAGTGTCGAGCAGCGTAAGACCCGTAAACACGCGAATAGTGAGCTGCTGTTCGGCGGCGCTCAGCGTCTGCCAGGCCGGAATATCATTCGATAACGGCACTTTTTCCGGCAGCCAGAAGTTACTGGTCAGCCGGTTCCACACCTCCAGATCTTTGTCGTCCTGGATCTTGTTCCAGTTGATGGCGCTAATACGAGATAATTTCATATGGCTTTCCTTATAGCGCGCAGGATACGCAGCCTTCAATTTCAGTACCTTCCAGCGCCAACTGGCGAAGCCGGATGTAATACAGTGACTTAATACCTTTTCGCCAGGCATAGATCTGCGCTTTGTTGATATCGCGGGTCGTGGCGGTATCGGGGAAAAACAGGGTGAGCGACAGCCCTTGATCGACGTGGCGCGTGGCCTCGGCATAGGTATCAATAATTTTTTCCGGACCGATATCGTAAGCATCCTGATACATGTCCAGGTTTTCATTGGTCATAAACGGCGCGGGGTAATACACACGCCCGGTTTTGCCCTCTTTGCGAATTTCAATTTTGGCCACAATCGGATGAATGCTGGAGGTCGCATGATTAATGTAAGAAATCGAACCGGTCGGCGGCACCGCCTGCAAATTTTGGTTATAGATGCCATAGCGCATCACATCGTCGCGCAGCTTTAGCCACATTTCTCGTGTAGGTAGCGTAATGCCGCTGCGGGCAAATAGCGTTCTGACTTTCGCCGTTTTCGGTTGCCAGTCGTCCTGTAAATACTGCGTAAAATAGTCGCCGCTGGCATAGCGCGACTGCGCAAATCCGGCGAAGGTTTTGCCGCGTTCGCGGGCCAGCCGCATTGAAGTATGCACGGCATGCCAGGTAATGGTGTAAAAATAGAGATTGGTGAAATCCAACGCCTCCGGCGAACCGTAGGCAATGCCTTCTCTCGCCAGATAGCCATGCAGATTCATCTGGCCCAGACCGATGGCATGAGAGGCGGCATTACCGGCGGCTATTGAGGGCACGCTGCGTATATGGCTCATGTCCGACACCGCCGTCAGGCCGCGAATAGCGGTTTCTACGGTACGGCCAATGTCCGGTGAATCCATGACGTGAGCGATATTCAGCGAGCCGAGATTGCAGGAGATGTCATGCCCGATGTGGGTATAGTCAAGGTTATCGTCGTAACGGGAGGCGCTATTGACCTGTAAAATTTCCGAGCACAGGTTGCTCATATTAATGCGACCAGCAATAGGATTCGCGCGGTTTACCGTATCTTCAAACATGATGTAGGGATACCCGGATTCGAACTGAATCTCCGCCAGTGTTTGAAAAAAGTCACGGGCGTTAATATAGGTTTTGCGCACGTGCGGATCGGCAATTAATTCATCGTACCGTTCGCTAATGGCGATATCGCCAAACGGTTTGCCGTAGCGTCGTTGTATGTCATAGGGCGAAAAGAGCGCCATTTGCGCGTTTTCTTTCGCCAGCCGGAAGGTGATATCCGGGATCACCACGCCGAGAGAGAGCGTTTTGATCCGGATTTTTTCGTCAGCGTTTTCTCGTTTGGTATCCAGAAAACGCAGAATATCCGGGTGGTGCGCATGGAGATAAACCGCGCCGGCCCCCTGGCGCGCGCCAAGCTGGTTGGCATACGAAAACGCGTCTTCCAGCATTTTCATCACCGGGATCACGCCGGAAGACTGATTCTCAATGCGTTTGATCGGCGCGCCCGCCTCGCGCAGATTGGAGAGTAAAAACGCGACGCCGCCGCCGCGTTTGGAGAGTTGCAGCGCCGAATTCACCGCCCGCCCGATCGACTCCATGTTGTCTTCGATACGGAGCAGGAAGCAGGAGACCAGTTCCCCACGCTGCTGCTTACCGCAATTTAAAAAAGTCGGGGTAGCGGGCTGAAAGCGACCAGAAAGCATTTCATCGGTCAGTTGGGTGGCCAGCGTTTCGTCACCCTGCGCCAGCGTCAACGCCACCATTGTCACCCGATCTTCAAAGTGTTCCAGATAACGTTTGC
Organism: Salmonella sp. SG203; assembly: GCF_013350575.1. NCBI lineage: Bacteria > Pseudomonadati > Pseudomonadota > Gammaproteobacteria > Enterobacterales > Enterobacteriaceae > Salmonella > Salmonella sp. SG203. The sequence goes on along the minus strand of NZ_SNMT01000027.1, from coordinate 37,092 downwards.
CGTCGAAGGTTTTCAGCGTGTAACTGGTATAGAACTTCCAGGCGCCAAGAAACGTCTGGAAGCGAAAGCCGCTGGCGTGGGCGTGCTCGAACAGGCGGAAGACGAAGGCGCGGTCGTAACGCGCGAGGACAGCGTCATCGTAATACCCTTCCCGAACCAGCGTCTCCAGACGTTCATGCTGGCTGGCAAACGTCACGGAATGCGGGCGGACGTGGGCGGCAAAGAAGGCGTCGATCGCCTGCTGGTCCTTGTCGAACTGAATATGGCCTGCTTTATCATAAAGATTCAGCATCGCGTTCAGGGCGTGGTAATCCATGGTTTCCTGCATTACGCGCTCCGGGGTAGTTGTTGCCAAAATTCATTTACTCCTTTTCGGACGTTATCGATGTCGCGTTGTGTGCCCATGAGCTCAAAGCGGTACAGCCAGGGGACGCCGCATTTTTGTGCTATCACATCGCCAGCGCATCCCCAGGCATCGCCGAAATTGCGGTTACCGGAGGCGATGACGCCGCGAATGCGCGCCCGGTTGTGTTCATCATTTAAAAAGCGGATCACCTGTCGCGGCACTGCACCGGCCATCCCGCCGCCGCCGTATGACGGCACAACCAGAATGTACGGTTCGTCTACCTGAATTCGCTCCCGTTCATTGAGCGGGATACGCGTGGCAGGCAGCCCCAGACGCTGCATAAAACGGTGCGTATTTTCAGAGCTGCTGGAGAAGTAGACGAGCGCGCTCATGCGTTTGCCGCGTGGGGTGTCGGGTGCAGACGGTTAATCATGTCCGGGCGGAAGCCAGACCAGCTCAAATCGCCCGCCATCACCACCGGTAATTGACGAAATCCTTGCGCCCGGAGCGTATCCGCTGCATCCGGCACCAGATCGACGTTCACCATCTCAAATTCAAATCCACGGCTTTCCATCGCCCGCTTTGTGGCGTGGCACTGAACACAGTTATTGCGAGTGTAAATAGTAATGCTCATGATTCGTATTTCCATTTAAAATGAGAAAACGGCGCGATGAAACGCGTCGGATTGTCGGGTGTTGATACAGGAAATACTAGATGTAGTTGAATTAAGATTCAACCATACAAGATATGGGAATTTTCGATTGATTTTAACGCCGCAGATGAACGCAGCGGGGTAGGGGCGGCATGGCTAATTTTTGCCGGATGGCGGCGTGAACGCCCGATCCGGCCTGCAGGTTCACGCATAACAGAGTTGGCTGGCATCCGCGCCATCCGGCAACAATGCGTCACATTCGCATACCGATCGCCAGACGGTTAAAGCAGTTCATTAAACCGATGGCGAAGGTCAGATCGCTGATTTCACGCGCGCTGAAATGATCGAGCAGCGGCAAGTAAACATTATCTTCGGCGTGGGTTTCAGCAATGTGCGTCACCGATTCCGCCCAGGCTAACGCCGCGCACTCTTGCTCGCTGAAATGGTGGCTTACTCGCCATCCTGCCAGCGCATCTAATTTAGCTTGATTCACGCCAGCCTTACGCAGCGCTTTGCTGTGCATCTCCAGGCAAAATGCACAACCATTTATTTGCGAAACACGCAGGTAAATCAGCTCCATCAGCGTGGGGTCAAGCGTGCTCTTTTCCAGCGCGTTTTTCGCCTGCACCAGAGCGCTGTAAACCTCCGGGCTCAGTTCATAATAGGGTTGGCGTAACGTCGTCATCATGTTTCTCCTCGTGTTGATGACGAGCACTGTAGCACTATAATGGTCTGTAAAAGAGGGCCATATTTTTACAGAAAAAGCAGACCATATGCCGCGCTATCAGCACATCGCTCGTCAGTTAAAAACGGCCATTGAGCAAGGAGAACTCGCGCCCGGAACGCGTTTGCCTTCCAGTCGGACGTGGGCGCAGGAACTGGGCGTTTCTCGCGCCACGGTGGAAAATGCCTATGGCGAGCTGGTGGCGCAGGGCTGGCTGGAGCGACGTGGCCAGGCAGGCACGTTTGTGAGCAACGCTCTACGGTTTGAGACGGCGCCGCCGATACCCGCTGTTTTTGCCGGAGAAAGTCCGGAACCGAAACCCTTTCAGATGGGGTTACCGGCGCTGGATCTCTTTCCACGCGAGAAGTGGGCGCGAGTAATGGGGCGTCGGTTGCGCACGCAGACACGCTTCGATCTGGCATTAGGCGACGTCTGCGGCGAGGCGATTTTGCGCCAGGCGATAGTCGATTACCTGCGGGTTTCGCGTAGCATTGAATGTCTGCCGGAACAGGTATTTATTACCTCCGGATATGCGGATTCTATGCGGCTAATCCTGCGTACATTGTCTGTGCCGGGAGACAGCATGTGGGTGGAAGATCCCGGCTTTCCGTTAATTCGCCCGGTGATAACGCAGGAGGGGATTACGCTGGCGCCGATTCCGGTCGATGCCGATGGGCTGAATGTCGCGGCGGGGATGCGGGATTGCCCGCAGGGACGCTTTGCATTGGTGACGCCCGCCCATCAAAGTCCGTTGGGGGTGGCGCTGTCGTTAACTCGCCGACGGCAACTTCTGGCATGGGCGGCGAATGTGCAGGCCTGGATTATTGAAGATGACTACGACAGCGAATTTCGTTATCACGGTAAACCGCTTCCGCCGCTCAAGAGTCTGGATGCCCCGCAGCGAGTGATTTACGCCGGAACGTTCAGTAAGTCGCTCTTTCCGGCATTACGTACCGCCTGGCTGGTGGTGCCGATAAAGCAGATTGAGCATTTCCGCCAGCAGGCGTCGCTGATGCCCTGTAGCGTACCGTTGTTATGGCAGCACACGCTGGCTGATTTTATCCGTGATGGCCATTTCTGGCGGCATCTGAAAAAGATGCGCCAACATTATGCTCAGCGACGGTTATGGATTGAAGAGGCGCTGGCAGAACAGGGATTTGTCGTGACATTACAGAAAGGCGGTATTCAATTGGTTATTGAGGTTGAAGGTGATGATAAAGCGCAGGTAGCAAAAGCGAATCAGGCCGGACTGGCGGTACAGGCGCTAAGCCGTTGGCGAGTGGTTTCGTCAGGAAAGGGGGGCATTTTACTGTCGTTTACCAATATTACTTCCGCTGGCATGGCGAAACAGGTCGCATGGCAGCTTCGACAGGTGATACGGTAACCGTTTCGCCGAATGGCGCGACCTGGGCCTGCGGCAATGATGCAGGCCCCATAAAGTATGTCGCCATCCGGCTGCGCACGTCGTTAGCGACGCAGGCTAAGCAGCGCCCCGATAAAAATCCCTACCGCTGCGGCGGTTCCTACGCTACACCAGGGTTTTTCACGCACAAACGTATCCGCGCATCCCATCGCATCACAGGCGGCTTGTTTTACGCGAGTACGACCCTGCATCCGCGCCCGGGTCTCTTTCAGCAACGCCTGTGCTTTGCGTCGCGCAGCCTCAGCTTCGTCTTTCGCATCGCTTCCCCAGGATTTAAGGACATCTTCCAGACTGTCGGCTAATCGATTGACATCATTCTGAATATCCTGAACACCATCATCGACGTCGTTTCGGTTCGGTTTGTTAAGCATATGATCCTCCATTGATTTCGATGTAGCTTTCAGTGTAGTTCATATTTTTACCTGCTGAGGCTTGTTACGGCGATATCATGCGTTTCTGGACTTTTCTGAAAGCGTTGATAACGCGCTATCGGGTAAGGTAAGCCCGCAGTAAAAGAGAATGAGGATAAAATATGTATTTACGACCTGACGAGGTGGCGCGGGTACTGGAAAAGGCAGGGTTTACCGTCGATGTGGTGACGAATAAGACGTATGGTTATCGACGCGGCGAAAATTATGTTTATGTTAACCGCGAGGCGCGTATGGGGCGTACCGCGCTGATCATTCATCCCAGATTAAAAGACCGTAGCTCATCACTGGCTGACCCGGCTTCGGATATTAAAACCTGCGATCATTACCAAAATTTTCCGCTCTATTTAGGCGGCGAGACCCACGAACATTACGGTATTCCCCACGGCTTTAGCTCCCGAATAGCGTTAGAACGTTATCTGAACGGGCTTTTTGGCGACGAAAAAAGCGACTAAAAGCGCGACTGGCAATGCCAGTCGCGACGTTAACTTATGCCTTAGCCTGATGATAGCTGCTCACTTTAAACAGGCGGCGACAATAATCCAGGAAGTAGCCATAAACCGCGCCCATTAACATTGAAACAACAATGTTTGAACTCACGGCGGCCACTATCTGATGCCAGCCGGCGCCGACGGTCAGCAAGATGATAATATAAACGGGTGACTGAAAGGTGACATAAGCCAATACATCCGCCAGGTTTTTGGCCCATCCCGCCGGGCTTGCCTTACGCGCGACGCGCATAATCAGATCGCGGTAAACGCCGTATGGCCATGCAATCAAAATGTTGACAGGTATCGCCACCAGCCTGGAAGAAAGCGACTGCTCAAAGCTCATTCCGGAGAGGAATATCTCGATCAACATGTTCACAACAGAACAGTAAACAACCATCGCAAACGTGTCTGCTACGGCATGACGCAAGCGTGACTGTGGAGAGAACATGTTAATGCTCCTTGTAGCGTATCGATCAGAATGAGGTGATGGTTGGTAGTGAAATCATAAAGCACTTTTGTCTTTGCATAGAGTATATCCCTATATAATAACTATCAACTAGTGTAATATTTTTATTTATAGGCTTTTTGTCGATAAAATACTCTGTGATTGTGTGTTTTTTGCTCGCGGCGAGATTTTCGTTGTTGTTAGTCATTAATTACTTTTAAATCAATGCATTATAATGCATTGTTTTTCTGGCGATTTTCAGCCACATTCCAAATGTTGTCAGATGCGATGTATTCTCGGCTAACGGCACGCGCTCTACTTTTCTCAGCATAATTATAGCTATTGCAGGCTGATTTTTAGCATAAAGCTCTGATGATGATTTTTGAATGGTTAATCTCTTATTGTGCTGAAATATTCACTTCTGTATAAGGTCAGCCACCGTGAGGGTCACCTCGGTTACTGAGATACGCAATACGCTATAAACAGCCAAACGGGAAACCTACAGATATACCGTAGGCAGAATAACCTGAAACACGCAGGGGGTAATGAATATAACCTTCTGGTTAACAGATTAATATAATTAATCGAGTTATGCTGTGTATATCTGTATGAACTTTAGGATCTGGAAATATAATCAACAATCGCATACAATACCGTCTGTAATAGTTTTTTGTTTTCTGCGTTAAAAGGTTTTTATTGATATGAATTTGATGTTACAGAACTTAAATAATATCCGCACGCTGCGCGCTATGGCTCGCGAATTCTCCATTGACGTTCTTGAAGAAATGCTCGAAAAATTCAGGGTTGTCACTAAAGAAAGACGCGAAGAAGAAGAATTGCAGCAACGCCAGCTTGCCGAGAAGCAGGAGAAAATTAATGCCTTTCTGGAGCTGATGAAAGCAGACGGTATTAACCCGGAAGAGTTATTTGCCATGGATTCAGCAATGCCGCGTTCTGCTAAAAAGCGCCAGCCGCGTCCGGCAAAATATCGTTTTACTGATTTCAATGGCGAAGAAAAAACCTGGACCGGACAAGGTCGTACGCCTAAACCGATTGCCCAGGCGCTGGCGGCGGGGAAATCTCTGGATGATTTCTTAATCTAATCACGGATAGCTTTTAACAGATGGCGCTTCGTTTCCTGACTCTATTAACCGGGACTCAGGGAACGTTGCGCCATGCTCATTCTGATAAATCAGCACACGCCAAAATCGCCCTCTTCGCAATAGGGGGTGACATCTGCCGCTTTGAGGATCAATTTTTCGCCCGGTTCATTACCGACCTGTACCGCGACAATATGATCCTCGTTGACTTCAATCACTTTCAGTTTCGGCCCACCCATTCGGGGCTGTACGATATCGCCTGGTGTGAACATCACGCCCTCCTGTTGAACAATGGTATAAACCCGCCTTCAGTCTACTACACACCTACCGACGCGCGGTGAAGGTACCGCTTAATGAGTACGGGTATTCCAGGGCATTTTTTCCAGTAGTCGCGCCATTCCGCAGAAGCCGGTCATGCCTGCCAGCATTAACCCGGCCCCGACAAAACCGCTAATGAGGAAAAAGCCGCCGTGGACCGTATAGCCCAGAATCACCCCAAGCAACGTCAACCCGCCGGCGGCGATTTGCACCTGACGCATCAGTGGCAACGGTTGCGATTTGTCTTCTGTGACGGGCAATCCTGCCGCTTTCCATCCGTCGATACCGCCTTCCAGTAGACTGACCTGAGCTGGGGCGGCAATGGCTTGTAGTTTTGCTGCATTGCTGCTGGTTCGTTTACCTGACTGACAGTGAAAAATAATCTGTTCCGCTCGCAGGTTGGCGGGCAAATCGCCCTGTTCAAGCCGGGAAAGCGGCGCCAGTTGCGCATGTGGAATATGCTCGCGCAGATATTCGTCGGCGTCGCGTACATCAATCAGTTTCGCGCCTTGCGCTATCAGCGCTTGCGCCTCACGGGGGGAAACTATCCCAATGGACATCGTGCCTCCTTATGGACAATAGAGATTCTTTAACGTGGCGATAATCGTATTAACCGCCTCATTTTTAATGAAATAGTGAATGCGCTGGGCATCGCGTTGACTATCAATCAGCCCTTCTTCCCGCATCCGCGCCAGATGTTGCGACGTCGCGGAGGGGCTAAGCCCGGTAATGCGCGCCAGTTCGCCTGCGCTGGTTTTTGGCGAACCGCAAAGCATACATAAAATCAGTAATCTTTTTGGGTGGCTCATCGCTTTGAGCAGGGCCGCCGCCTGTTCTGCGCTGGCCTGAAGTTGTTCAAGCTCTGTCATAGTTATTTAAGTGTTTTCTAAATTTAGTTAATTCTAAAATAAACGTCAACCTGATGCCAGCGTAAAAAGCGTAAAGGAGGGTAAAAGCGCGGCGCGCGACTGGCAGGCTCAGGTAAACTGACTATGCTTAGAGATAAAATCTCTTTTTAAACAATGACTAATTTTGCTTGTATGGAGTGTATATGGGTTTCTGGAGAATTGTATTTACGATTATTTTGCCTCCGCTCGGCGTACTTTTAGGAAAAGGGTTCGGTTGGGCATTTATCCTTAATATCCTGCTGACATTACTCGGATATATTCCGGGGCTTATCCACGCATTTTGGGTTCAGATGCGTCATTAATTACCGGCCACCGGCGGCGCATAAGCGCCGCTTATCAGGATAACCTCATTCCCTCTGCTACACTTTTCTTTGTGTGTATTTTTGACAAGCGAGGTGAATATGGGACTTTTCAATTTTGTAAAAGATGCAGGTGAAAAACTCTGGGACGCGGTAACCGCTAATCATGATAAGGACGATCAGGCGAAAAAAGTCCAGGAACATTTAAATAAAACGGGAATACCCGACGCTGACAAAGTGAATGTGCAAATAGCTGATGGAAAAGCGACAGTGACGGGTGATGGGCTGAGTCAGGAGGCAAAAGAAAAAATTCTGGTTGCCGTGGGGAATATCGCCGGGATTAGCAGCGTTGACGATCAGGTTAAAACCACGACGCCAGCGGCTGAAAGTCAGTTTTATACCGTAAAATCAGGCGACACCCTGAGCGCTATTTCAAAGCAAGTGTATGGTAACGCCAATCTGTATAATAAAATTTTCGAGGCAAATAAACCGATGCTGAAAAGCCCGGAAAAAATATATCCGGGACAAGTGTTGCGTATTCCTGAAGAATAATGGCTATCAGGTCGCGCCAGGCTACATTTTTCCTGCCATCGCCTGGCGAATAATGGGAATCGGCGTCAGCAAATGCTGACGCATTAATTCGCTGGCGCGTGCCGCCTCGCGCGCCAGTATCGCTTCGGTTAGCGTGTGATGCTGGATATGTTTATCTTCCAGCATCTCGACGGACAGAACGGTTTCACGTAACCAAATAAAGCGGTAGCGGGCCGCCAGGTCAAATAAGCGTTCGCGCATCTGTAGCAGATAGTGGGAGCCGCACCCGGCGACAATGGCGGAATGGAACGCCTGGTGGCGCTGATCCCATTCATCGAGCATATGTTCACTGGCATCGCTGGCTTCCAGTTTACTGAGCATATGCGCTCGCGCCAGGATCTCCGCCTCCCACGCATCATCGCCGCGTTCAATCGCCAGGCGTACCAGCATCGCTTCCATATTGGCGCGCGCGTCAAAAATATCGAGGAGTTCCGCCTCTGACATGGATGCCACGCGATAGCCTTTTTGATTCACCACGGTGACCAGCCGTTCCGCCACCAGTTGTGACAGCGCCTCGCGCAGCGGCCCTACGCCGAGCGCATAGCGGGCGGTTAATAAACTCATCCGCAGTTTCTCATCCGGCTGATAAGTGCCGCGAATAATGTCATTTTTAAGCCAGCGATAGCCATCTATGGCCGTCGGTTGGGAAAGGGCGGTCATCTTTTACTCCTGAGAAGCTTCCCGGCTGACGCCGGGAATAACTAACGTAGGTTTTGCAGGGGGGCTTTTTGCCACCTTATCAGTTTTTTCCAGCGAGACATAATGGGGACAGTACCTATTATGCCCAGCCCTAACAGCCCCGTTGAAATGACTTCCAGTTGCTGTGCCGGTCGAAATAGCATCACCACCAGAACAAAGCAGATAAAGCCGATAACCAGCCAGGTGAGCCACGGATAAAGCCACATTTTCAACTTAATTTCTCCGCCCTGCGCCAGCAGAATTTTACGCATCCGCAATTGCGAAATCGCAATCACCAGATAGACCAGCAGCGCGATGGCGCCAGAACTGTCGATAAGAAATTTAAACACTTTTGCCGGGGCGTAATAATTGACGATAACGGTTAAAAAGGCCGCGCCGGTAGAGAGGAGAACCGCTACCCAGGGCGTTTTGCTACGGTTAGTTTTTCCCATTATCGCAGGCGCATCGCCGCGGCGGCTAAGGGAATAGAGCATCCGGGAGGCGGTATATAATGCGGAGTTCAGACAACTGGTCACCGACAACAAAATCACGCAGTCCATAATGAATTTTGCGTGCGGAATATGAAGCAGCTCCAGTACCGAACGGTACGAACCTACGCTTTTCAGACCCGGCATATTCCACGGGATCAGCGCCACCACCACAAAAATGGAACACAGGTAAAAGATGGAAATTCGCCAGATAACAGAATTGGTGGCGCGTACGATATGTTTATCCGGCGTATCGGATTCCGCGGCAGCAATAGTAACGATTTCCGCGCCCATAAAAGAGAACATGGTGATCAACATGGCGCTTAACACCGCGCCGAAGCCGTTAGGCATAAAACCGCCGTGATCCCAGAGCCGGGAGATACCGCTTACCTCGGCATACGGATAAAAACCGCTAATCGCCGTCGCGCCCAGCGCGATAAACGCCAGAATGGCAATTACTTTACATAGCGCCAGCCAGAATTCGAATTCACCGTAATTTTTGACGCTCAATAAATTGCTTCCGGTTAAGGCAAGCGTAATCACTAATGAAAATAGCCACACCGGAATACCCGGTATCCATGAATTTAGAATAATGGCGGCAATATTGGCCTCCAGCGGAATAACCAGCACCCAAAACCACCAGTATAACCAGCCGATGGTATACCCGGCCCAGGGGCCGATCGCTTTATCCGCATAGGTGGAAAAAGAACCGGTATCCGGTGTGGCGACGGCCATTTCAGCCAGCATTCGCATAATCATGACGACTAAAAGTCCTGCGAACAGATAGGCCAGCAGTACCGCAGGGCCGGCCTCCGCAATCGCCACGCTGGAACCGACAAACAGGCTGGCGCCGATGACGCCGGCGATCGATAACATGGTGACGTGGCGTGATTTCAGCCCGCCCCCTAATGCATGTGATTCTGACAATTGCCCCATCCTAAAACCTCTTTATTGTTATTGCGCTCGTTTACCGGATGGCGCCTGGCTTATTCGGCCTACAATCGAAACGGTTTTTGTAGGCCGGATAAGACAGTTACGTCGCCACCCGACGCTGCTTATTGGACATTACGCTTGTTTCGCCTCATCAAAGCACTGGGCGATAATCTCCAGGCCTTGCCGAATCTGCGAGGCCTCAATAGTGAGTGGAACGAGGATGCGCAAGATGTTGTAGTAAGGACCGCAGGAGAGCAGAATTAACCCTTTCTCGCGGGCGCGGGTCACAATGTCGGCGGTCAGAGCCGCGTTCGGTTTGCCGGGGTCGCCATTTTCAAACAACTCAATGGCGATCATGGCGCCCAGTCCGCGCACGTCGCCAATCTCACGGTGCGTTTCCGCTATCTCCATCAGGCCATCGCGCAGCGTTTTGCCAAGCGTATTCGCCTTTTGCAGTAGATTTTCCTGCTCGAAAATGTCCAGTACCGCCAGCGCGGCGGCGCAGGCAATCGGGTTTCCGGCATAGGTGCCGCCCAGACCGCCCGGCGCGATAGCGTCCATCACGTCTGCCCGGCCGGTAACGCCTGCCAGCGGAAAGCCGCCGGCGATCGATTTCGCAAACGTGGTAATATCTGCCGCAACGCCCATCTGTTCCATGGCGAACAGCGTACCGGTCCGGCCCGCGCCGCTTTGCACTTCGTCGGCAATCAACATAATGCCGTGTTGGTCGCATAGCGCGCGCAGTCGCTGCATAAACGCGGGAGAGGCGGCGTAAAATCCGCCTTCGCCCTGTACCGGCTCAATAATAATGGCGGCGATATCTTCCGGCGCGGCATCATTTTTAAAGATGCGCTCAATGCTGGCGATCGCGTCGTCGTCGCTGATGTTGTGTAGCGGGCAAGGATAAAGCGCGCGGTAGACATGGCCTGGCATCAATCCCATACCAGCAGAGTACGGGTGTACTTTCCCGGTCAGAGAGAGCGTGTAGTGGGTACGACCGTGGTAAGCGCCGCTAAACGCGATAGCGCCGCTGCGTTTTGTCGCCGCGCGGGCGATTTTCACCGCGTTTTCAACCGCTTCTGAACCGGTCGTGACCAGCAACGTTTTTTTGGCGAAATCGCCCGGTACCTTCTGGTTCATGCGTTCGCACAACGCCAGGTACGGTTCATAGGCCAGCACCTGAAAACAGGTATGGGACAATTTCTTCAACTGCGCTTCGACCGCTGAAACAATGCCCGGATGTAAATGACCGGTGTTCAGGACGGCAATGCCGCCCGCGAAATCGAGATACTCACGGCCTTCGACATCCCAGACCCGACAATTTTCCGCCCGCTCGGCGAAAATCGGGTGAATCTGCCCCACGCCGCGAGGAACGGCGTTATGACGGCGCTGCATTAAAGCGTTATTGGTATTCATTAGCGACTCTCCTGTTAAAGGCCGATGCACATATATTTGATTTCTAAATAATCTTCGATGCCGTATTTGGAACCTTCACGGCCTAATCCGGAGGCCTTAATGCCGCCGAAAGGCGCGACTTCGTTGGAGATAATGCCGGTATTAATACCGACGATGCCGTATTCCAGCGCTTCGCCGACGCGGAAAACGCGGCTTAAATCGCGTGCATAAAAATAGGCTGCCAGGCCGAACTCGGTATCGTTAGCCTGCCTGATGACATCCGCCTCGTCGCTGAAGCGGAACAGAGGCGCGAGCGGCCCGAATGTCTCTTCTTTGGCGACTTTCGCGTTATCAGGAACATCCGCCAGAATGGTCGGTTGAAAGAAGTTGCCGCCCAATTTGTGCGCTTCACCACCCGTAATGACGCGGGCGCCTTTTTCCAGCGCATCGGCGATATGCTCCTGGACTTTCGCCACGGCTTTTTCATCAATCAGCGGCCCGATAGCAACGTCGGCTTGCAGACCGTCGCCGACCGCGAGCTTATTTACCGCCTGGTTGAGTTTTTCCGCAAAACGATCGTAAACGCCGTCCTGAACATACAATCTATTGGCGCAGACACAGGTCTGCCCGGCGTTGCGAAACTTCGAAGCCAGCGCGCCCTCGACGGCTTTATCCAGATCGGCATCGTCAAAGACGATAAACGGCGCATTGCCGCCCAACTCCAGCGATACTTTTTTAATGTCTTTGGCGCATTGTTCCATTAGCTGGCGGCCAATCTCCGTCGAGCCGGTAAACGACAGTTTGCGTACCAGCGGGTTGCTGGTCAGCTCGCCGCCGATATCGCCTGCCGAACCGGTAACGACGTTAAATACGCCTGCGGGAATTCCGGCGCGCTGGGCCAGTTCCGCCAGCGCCAGCGCGGAAAACGGCGTCTGGCTGGCGGGTTTGAGTACCATTGTGCAGCCTGCGGCCAGCGCGGGGCCGGCTTTACGGGTGATCATTGCCGAGGGAAAGTTCCACGGGGTAATCGCGGCGGTGACGCCGATGGGCTGTTTAATCACCAGCAGCCGTTTATCGGCCTGATGGCCTGGAATCGTGTCGCCATAGATACGCTTCCCCTCTTCGGCGAACCATTCAATAAACGAGGCGGCGTAGCTAATTTCGCCTTTCGCTTCCGCCAGCGGTTTACCCTGTTCCAGCGTCATCAGACGCGCCAAATCGTCCTGATGTTCTATCATCAGATTGAACCAGCGACGCAGGATATTGGCTCGCTCTTTGGCGGTGAGCGCGCGCCAGGCGGGCAGGGCGCGATTGGCGGCGTCGATGGCGTCGCGCGTCTCTTCCGCCCCCATTTTTGGCACATTGCCGAGCGGTTTCCCGTTGGCGGGGTTGCTAACGGGGATGACATCGCCGCCGCGCGCGTCGCGCCAGTCACCATCGATAAAGGCCTGCTGACGGAACAGGGTAGAGTCGTTAAGTTGCATAATTGCTTCCTGTCTGAAGGGTTAACGGGTAAATGCGGCGTGTAATGCGTCCACGCTGCGTGCCGCACGCAGCGCACGTCCGGGGTTGCTCTGGCTTTCGCGTAGCGCCTGAACTTTACTGACGATATGCGCGCCGATAGGTATCGCGGATGTCGCCGCCGGGGAGGGGGCGTTACAGGTGTGAATGGAACGCGGCGTTGTGACAAACAGAAAATCATCAATCAGTTTGCCGTCCGGTGAAACCGCCTGCGCCCGCACGCCTGCCGGCCAGGGCTGGAGATCGTTGACGGTCAGGCTGGGGCAATACTTTTGTACTCGCCGCAAATAGCCGCTTTTGCACAGCGAGTTTTTCATCTCGCCCAGTCCGGAAAGCAGATGGTTTTGCAGTACGCGGCGAATGCCGGCGGAGCGGAAAATCTCCAGGGTGTCGGTGAAGGAAACGTCGCGCTTACGGTAGCCTTCGCGTTTAAGCGCCAGCACCGCATTCGGCCCGACCGTAACGCTGCCGTCGATCATGCGGGTAAGATGGACGCCGAGAAACGGCATTGCCGGATCGGGGATCGGGTAGATCAAATGGTTAACGATCCGGTTGTGTCGCGGGGCCAGACGAAAGTACTCGCCGCGGAAAGGGCAGATAATAAAACCGGGCTCCACGCCCAGCATTTTGACCAGCCGATCCGCCATCAGCCCTGCACAGCCGATAAGCGTAGCGGTTTCGATTTCCCGACCTTGCGAGGTGCGAATAACAACGCCAGCGGCATGTTCTGTTAGCGCGCTGACCTCGGCATGGTAGATGATCTCGCCGCCTTTGGCCTGAAAGCGGTTCGCCATGGCCGTCGCGACATCGCGATAGCTGACAATCCCGCTGGAAGGGACAAAAATCCCGCCCAGGCCAATGATATTGGGTTCGCGTTCACGCAGCTCCGCCGCGCTTAACCACTCGCGCTCTAAGCCGTTGGCCGCCGTCCGCTCCCATAGCGCGCGCATCCGCGCCATTTCCAGCTCCGAGGTGGCGACCAACATTTTGCCGCAGGTGTCGTAGCGGATGTTGTTTTGATCGCAAAAGGTTTTGGTCGCCTGATTGCCCGCCAGACAAAACCGCGCTTTGAGGCTGCCGGGCGTGTAGTACACCCCGGCATGGATCACGCCGCTGTTATGCCCGGTCTGGTGGCAGGCTGGCGCGGACTCTTTTTCCAGCAACGCGATGCGCGCATCCGGGTAGACATCAATAAGTTGCATGGCGGTCGACATGCCGATAATGCCGCCGCCGATAATCACAAAATCATACATCCGCGTAATTCCTTCGCCGTGGCGCTTATTGGTGAGTTTGATAATGGCTGGCGGCGTAGGCGAAGTAACCGCGCTGGCGCATCAGCTCGCGACGCAAGTCAGGATGCGGCGTAAAACGATCGCGTCCATGTAGCCAGAACAGATTGTTAATCAACAGGAATTTGCCGACCGGTACCGGTACGGAGAGGATGTTTTGACTGGTTTCCAGCGCGTCTGAAAGCTCGCTGAGCCAGACGCCTTCTTCAAAGTCTTTTGGCTGGACGAACTGGTCGATATAACGCATGACCGGGCGGCCTTGTTGGTCGACATCAAACACCGGGTGCCAGACGTCATGGCTAACATTCTTGCTTGGCGGCGCCGCCCAGCGCATGACGCGACGCGCCAGCGGATGGGTAAAAAACGACTCCAGATGTTCCCAGTCATCAAGGTGCAGCAGCAGCGAGTTACCGCCTTCCATATTTTGTTCGTCGATTTTCATCATCAATACGTAGTCGGTCACCTCCTCAACATAGGTACCGTCATTGTGCAGTTCCATTACGCGGTGGGGCTGGCGCAGATAACTGTCGGAGTTGTCGACGTTTTTGACCACGAAACGCGCGTAATACTGGCCGCTCATCGCATCGTAGTTGGAGCGACCAATAAGATGCGCCACCGCCGTCGCCAGTTTGACCATCTCTTCTGCCTGTGCGACATCATCGATCCCTTCGGCGCTGATCAACAGCGCGCCTTGTGCACGGTTGAGGAGCGTTTTGATCAACAGCGGTTGTAGCTGATTGCCGCACAGATCGTCGAGGATCTTGCCGATTTTGAAACGTAAGAAAGATTTGTATTCCAGCGCCTGCACCGGCCATTGCGCAACCTGATGGAGAAATTGTCTTGTGGTATCCGCCGTAAACGTTAACGCCAGCAGGCGCGGCGACTGCGCCGAAGGGGCAAGGGTGAAACCAGTATGGCGTTGGGCTAAATCATCTGTGTTCGCTTTTACGGCAGTCAGTGCATTCATCAGAATCATTCCTCTCGGTAAGATGGTCAGGGAGACATGGCGATGCTCATTTCGTAGCCATAAATTAAAAATATCGACATTTTCCAGGAACGCGTATGAAACAACCGCTTTTGTTTAATTATTGTGATCAAAAACAACAAATATTTAACAATGTGAATAGTGAGGTTAACGGCGCCACGAGCCTGACAACGGCAAGAAGGGGTGTAAAATGAGCGAGTTATGAAAAGAGTGATGCTGGCGGGGTTGCCCGGCCTGGCACATGAGCGCGTAGGCCGGACAAGTACAACGTATTTCAGCAGTCAATTAACCGGCGTCAACCTGCGGTTTACGGCTGTGTTTACGGATCAGACGTAACACTGGCGGTACGACAATGACCATGATCGCCATGATCAGCAGGGCTTTGGCAACGCCGCTTTGCCACAAAATCGCCATATTGCCGTTACTGATGGAGAGTGCGCGACGCAGGTTCTGCTCCAGCATTTCCCCCAGTACGAATCCCAGGATCAGCGGCGACATGGGGAAGTGCATTTTACGTAAAATGTACCCTAACACGCCGAGCGCGACCATCAGCACCAGATCGAAGGTGGTGCTGTGTACCGCATACACCCCTACCGCCGATACGGCAGCGATGGCGGGTACCAGGAACCACAGCGGAATGGTGAGCATACGGGTGAACAGACCGATCAACGGGATATTCATGATCAGCAGCATCACGTTCGCAATCAGCAGCGCAGCGATGAGTCCCCAGACGATATCCGGCTGTTCGGTGAACATCGCCGGGCCTGGAGTGATGTTGTACAGCGTCAGCGCCCCCATCATCACTGCCGTAGTGCCGGAACCGGGAACGCCCAGCGTCAGCATCGGGATGAAGGAGCCGCAGGCAGAGGCGTTGTTTGCCGCCTCCGGCGCCGCGACGCCGCGAATATCCCCTTTGCCGAAGCTATCGCTGTTGCCGCTGAGTTTTTTCTCGGTCATATAGGTAATGGCGCTGGCGATGGTCGCTCCGGCGCCGGGCAATACGCCGACAAAAAAGCCGATCACGGAGGAACGCAGGGTGGTGCCGATACACTGCGCGCCTTCTTTCAGGTTGAACAACATTCGACCCGTTTTGCGGACCATTGTTTGCCCGCTGCTGGTATGTTCCAGCATTAAAAGTATTTCTGATACCGAGAACAGGCCGATCACCACGACGATAAACTGTACGCCGTCGGAAAGATGAACGCTGTCAAAGGTAAAGCGATAAACCCCGGTGTTGGCGTCCACGCCGACGGTCGCAAGGCCAAGACCGATCAGCGCTGCCAGAAATGATTTAAGCGGGTTTTGCGCCATCATGCTGCCAAGACAGGCGATGGCAAAAACCATTAAGGCGAAATATTCCGCCGGACCAAAGGCCAGCGACCATTGCGCCAGTAAAGGGGCGAACAGAATGATGCCGCCGATAGCGATTAATGAACCGAAAAACGAGCTGACTGCGGAAATCGACAGCGCTACGCCGCCTTTCCCTTGCTGCGCCATCGGGTAACCGTCCAGCGCCGTCATGATCGCCGCCGCATCGCCGGGGACGTTGAGCAATATGGAGGAGATCCTGCCGCCATACTCACAGCCAATGTACACCGTCGCCAGCAGAATTAGCGCCGACTCCGCAGGCAGATGCAACGCAAAGGCCAGCGGCAGTAAGATTGCCACGCCGTTGATCGGTCCCAGGCCCGGCAGCAGACCGACAATCGTGCCCACGAAGCAGCCAATCAACGCGATAACCAGGTTTTCCGGCGTCATCGCCACCGCAAAGCCCTGAGAAAGATATATCCAGGTATCCATCGTTGCTCCGTTAACTCAGCCAGGCGCCGAGAGGTAAGGTGACATCAAGCAGCCGGTCAAAGGCATACCACAGCAGAATGCCCAATACCGCGCCGGAGATACCCGCCGCCGGAATCGTGGCGCCGAACAGCATCCCGATAACCATGGTGAGAAGCGCGGTGGCGATGGGAAAACCCAGCCATTCGAATCCCCAGGCATACATCAACAGGATGATGATCATGGTAATTAGCTTTTGCAGAACATGGCGGCGCGGCCAGCTAACCGTGTCGGGATGGCGTAATAACAGCGCTAGCGCGCAGAGCGCCATCAGGCCGATAATCCCCAGCGGAAAAGGGCGGGGGCCGACGGGTTCATAGCTGTATTCGCTTTGGATCTGCCAGGCGATGAATAGCCCGGCGATACAGAGCAACAGCCAGATACCCGCAAAGATACGATCGCTCATCATTGCCTCCGCGATTATTTCGCGAGTCCGAAGGCTTTCGCCTGTTCACGGTAATCAGTAACCTGTTTTTTCACGTAGTCATCGAGCTGCTGGCCGGTCATGTCGAACTCAAACAGGCCGCGCAGATCGCGCTGCTTTTTAAACTCGTCGGTTTGCTGGAGCTTCTTGAAGGTATCCACCCACCACTGGTAATCGGCATCGCTGACTTTGGGCCCGACATAGAAGCCGCGAATAATCGGCCACACCAGGTCGTAGCCCTGTTCTTTAGCGGTAGGGACATTGGCAAGCTGGCCCGGCAGACGATTTTCTGAAAAGACGGCAAGCACGCGGATTTTGTCGCCGCCCAGATAAGGCACCATTTCACTGAGATCGCCGGAGACAACCTGAACATGGTTGCCCATTAATGCCGTCACCGGCTCGCCGCCGCCCTCAAAGGCAACGTAGCGCATCTTGTGCGGGTCGACGTTCGCCTTTTGCGCCAGCAACGCCGACTTCATCCAGTCCTGGCTGCCAATAGAGGCGCCAGCGCCAATGACCACGCTGTTGGGATCTTTTTCCATCGCTGTCATCAGATCTTTCAGCGTTTTCCACGGGGAATCCGCACGCACGGCGATCATGCCGTAATCAGTGCCCACGCTTGCCAGCCAGCGCACATCATCCACGCCGTAGCGACCAAATTTCCCCTGCGACAGGTTGAGCAGCGAACCGCCGGAAAAGGCGACCACAGTCCCGGGTTCGCCAGGGCGTTGGGCGACTATCGCGTTATAGGCCACAGCGCCGACGCCGCCGGGCATATACGTTACCCGCATGGGTTTCTCGATAGCGCCAGTCTCCAGCAAACTCACCTGAATCAGCTTACAGGTGAGGTCGAAGCCGCCGCCAGGTTTGGCTGGCGCGATACATTCCGTTCGCGACGGCGCCTCCTGCGCCAGAACAGAGGTACTCATTAATAAAATGCTTGCAGTAAGGGTACGAAGTAATTGTTTTTTCATTTTTTATCCTCACGCCGGACGTCCGGATTTTTCAGGTTCGGAAGAAGATTTTTGGGATTATGTGAGCCGACATGTAGCAGTTCGGTTGCGTGATTGTTAAAACAATAACCTTTCAATTCCCTTTCAATGCGGCAGAAACTTTACAGGATGTGATATGCGTCTCTTATTGGCGGAAGATAACCGTGAGCTGGCTCACTGGCTGGAGAAAGCGCTGGTGCAAAACGGCTTTGCCGTGGACTGCGTATTTGACGGCCTGGCGGCTGACCATCTTCTGCACAGTGAAATGTACGCGCTGGCGGTGCTGGATATCAATATGCCGGGAATGGATGGACTGGAGGTGGTGCAACGGCTGCGTAAACGCGGTCAGACCTTGCCCGTTTTGTTGCTCACGGCGCGAAGCGCGGTGGCGGATCGCGTAAAAGGTCTCAACGTCGGCGCGGATGACTATCTGCCGAAACCCTTTGAACTGGAAGAGCTGGATGCCCGTTTACGGGCCTTGCTGCGACGCAGCGCTGGGCAGGTTCATGAAGTTCAGCAACTGGGGGAATTGATCTTTCATGATGAAGGGTATTTTCTGTTACAGGGGCAGCCGTTAGCGCTGACGCCGCGTGAGCAGGCGCTCTTAACCGTATTGATGTACCGACGAACGCGGCCGGTCTCGCGTCAGCAGCTTTTTGAACAGGTGTTCAGCCTGAACGATGAGGTAAGCCCTGAAAGCATCGAACTTTATATTCATCGACTGCGTAAAAAACTCCAGGGAAGCGATGTACGAATTACGACGCTGCGCGGCCTGGGTTATGTGCTGGAGCGCGGCGATGAAGTGGGTTAAGCCGCAATCGTTGTACCTGCAACTCTTACTGTTCCTGGGGTTGCCGCTGATTCTGCTATGGGGGCTGTCGGCGTTTAACAGTTATGTCAATGCGCTACAGGCCGCCACTCAGGCTTATGATCGTACATTGCTCTCCTCGGCGCGAACGGTATCGGAACGGCTGGTGGTGCGCAATAACCATCTGGAAGTTAACGTGCCCTGGGTGGTGCTGGATAGCTTCGAGCTTAATATGAATGATCGACTCTATTACAAAGTCGTCGACCCTTCCGGAAAGGTCATTTCCGGTTATGACGATCTGCCTGCCATGCCGCCCGCTACGCCCCGTACCCGGCTTTATCCGGCGCTGGCGTGGTTCTATCATACCGAGTATCGCGGCGAGGCGATCCGCGTGGCGCGTTTGCTACAGCCGGTCAACGAAGGCGGCATTATCGGCATGGCGGAGATTTATGTCGCAGAGACGCTGCAGTCCCGTCGTTATCTGGCGGGCCAACTGCTGTTCTCTTCCTGGATCTCACAGGGTCTGCTGGTGCTGCTAACCCTGGTGCTGGTTGGCTGGTTATTACGCCGGATCCTGCGCCCTATGCGTCAACTTTCGTCATTAATGGTACGCCGCGAACCGGGTCTGTTAACGCCGCTGCCGGAACTGCTGCCGTGGTCGGAAACACGCTTGTTAATCGTGGCGTTTAATCGCTACATTGACAGGCTCCGCGGCATCCTCTCCCGGCAGGAACGCTTTAGCGCCGATGCTTCTCACCAGTTAAAAACGCCGCTGGCGGTGTTAAAAACGCAGGCGGCGGTGGCGTTAGCCAGCCAGCATCCTCATCACTGGTACGAAAGTCTGCAGGCGATGAGCGTAACGCTGGATAGCACCATTCAGCTCACGGAAAGATTGTTGCAACTTTCTGCGGTAAAGCATAAAGAGCAGGGCGAGCGGCGTTTTTCCCCAGTGAATCTGTACGATATCGTACAGAGCGGCTGCTTTACCCGCCTGGCGCAGGCGCGAAGTAAACATATCGACCTGGGCTACGAAGGCGAACAGGAAGCGATGTGGATCGAGGGGGATGAGGTACTGCTTAGCGAGCTATGCGGAAACTTGCTGGATAATGCGCTGAAATACACGCCTGAGCAAGGCATCGTCACCGCGCGGCTTGAACGGGATGGCGATGCCGTGACGCTGGTTGTCGAAGATAGCGGTCCCGGCATCGATGATGAACACATCCATCTGGCGCTACAGCCGTTCCACCGGCTCGATAACGTAGGAAATGTGGCCGGGGCGGGCATTGGTCTGGCTTTGGTCAATGATATCGCACGCCTGCACCGTACTCATCCCCATTTTTCCCGTAGCGAAGCGTTGGGAGGGTTATACGTTCGGATACGCTTTTTAAGCCTTGTCCCGCAGTAATGCGCACAAATGTGTCAGCGGTAAAGCACGTTTACAAAAAGTCGCATCTTGAGGTGTGACGTTTTAATCAAATGATCATACATTCCCCCTACAAACCGTAGCGTTAATTAAAACTATAGTGGGTGCAGGGGCATGAATAATCATACTAAACGACGGGGAATAGCATTAACCGTCTTTCTTGTCGGGGTTAACATCCTGGCCTGGATTTGGGCGTTCTGTGTTTTTCATCACCATGCCGTCATGCTAAGTGCAGCCATACTGGCGTATAGCTTTGGGCTGCGTCATGCGGTTGATGCCGATCATATCGCAGCCATCGATACCGTCACCCGTAAACTGATGCAGCAGGGTAAAACGCCTTTAGGCGTGGGGGCGTTTTTTTCATTGGGTCATTCGACCATTGTCGTTCTGGCATGTCTGGCGATTGTTGTGACGTCGATGGCATTTCGCGATCGTATTGATGTTTTGCATCAATATGGTTCGTTGATTGGTACGGCTGTTTCCGCTTTTTTTTTGCTGGCGATGGCCCTGCTTAACCTGTTTATTTTGTTCAACGTCTGGCGGCAATTTCGCTCGGTTACCCGCGGCGAGTCAGTGAGGGCGCATGACGAGGCGATACCTGGCGGGCTGATGACGCGTATATTTCAGCGTACGTTTCGTTTGGTCACTTCCAGTTGGCATATGTATTTTGTCGGTTTTCTGTTTGGTCTGGGATTTGATACCGCAACCGAGGTTGGGTTGCTGGGCATTTCCGCTTCAGCAGCCAACCAGGGGCTATCTCTCTGGTCGATGATGATTTTTCCTGTGCTGTTTACCGCCGGGATGGCGCTGGTGGATTCCCTGGATAACTTTGTCATGGTCGGCGCTTACGGTTGGGCTTTCTCGCATCCATTACGTAAGCTTTATTATAATATGACCATTACCGCCGCATCCGTCATTGTCGCGCTGGCGATTGGCGGGCTTGAGGCGCTGGGGTTGATTGATGATGCGTTACAGTTAAGCGGAACATTTTGGCAGACCGTAAGCACGCTTAACGATCATATGGGGAACGTGGGCTTCTGGGTAGTGGGGGCTTTTGTGCTATTCTGGCTGCTCTCGTTGTTGAATTATCGCTGGCGCGGCTATGATAAAATCACCCTCAATACCTGATTGATTTCTGTAAAAATAGCATTTCGGCAGTGGTGTCATATCATTGCCGAAGCATTTTATCTCCTGAGAGTATATTCTTCCCGGTAAGTGCGTTATTTTTCATGCTTGCCTTTCGTTATCAATTTAAGCAATCCGATATAACATACAATACCAAAAATAATAATAACAGTTGTATACCCAAGAATCAGCCAGTCTGCATGTGTCATAATATAATCCAGTTATCAGGTATCCCGTGTTAAGGCGATCTTTAAGCCTGTTGTCAGCAAGAACCACTGTACCCGTTCAGTGCTGTTGGCAATAACGTATTGTTTATGCACAAGAGCGTTGTTACAAATAACGTATACATTGAGCATAGACCCCACCCGCATTTTTGTAATGCCATAAAGCAAGGCTACTCCTTTAATCTACTGACTGTATGCCAGGCCAGAAGAGATAAAAGGGTAGTTGTCATCATCATCTGTTCCTGACGCCAGGTTAATGACACACACATATGAAAATGTATAACCGCTGCACGCTTTTTAGCACGTTATCTGTAACATACCGTGTTAATCAATTCCATAAAACCGAGTATAGTGTAAGTGAATTTCGAGTAATTGTCATTATGATTATATGGTGGTTAACTTATTTTTCAAATTATGATTAAACTTTCGTTTTTTATCAGTTCATCAGGACTTATGAAAAATCTGGACGTAAAAAACATATTTACGTCCAGGCTTTCTTTTTAGCAAATCGATTTTCCGGTAAAATAGGGGGTCGACCACATGCGCTTATATTCCCATTCAGGCCTTAGTATGCCGATGGAAAAAAGTAATTTTTTTTGTCTTTCCTGGCAGTAATGTCTGGCACGGTTAATATTTAGCCACATTAGTATGCTGCCGGGACTGAGTGGCCTGAACTCATTTTTAATTGCACCATTAGATACGTCAAAGTAGACGTTCATCTGGCTTTCAGATTTCAGTACGATATCAAATGCACAGGGTATCCCTTCAATATAAAGAATATGCCCAAACAGAAGGTGATGCAGTTGACTAAAAAAGTTGGTAAGGTTATCAGCGGGATAGCAGGATGAAGTATTGCCGAAACGAGACCGAAATAACTCGATAAAAATATGAGTCAGTTCATCAGAAGAACAATCAGCAACGCTTTTTACACTTCCGCCTTTTTTAAGAAACCGCTGATATTCATTACGGCGTGTTTTTTCAAACTTAGAAGAGAACGTTTCTTTGACCAGACAATTTTGTTTCTTTCTGGCGAGTTTCCATATGGCATTGCGTATTTGTGGCTGATGCAACGCCGAAAGTCGGTTAGTACGATCGGGCAAGAAGCAGCGTAAATCTGGCGCCATCGGAATAAGTATCTCATCTGACGATAGCGGGAAGGTTCTGCGCGTCAGGATGCCAATATTCTGATCATTACAGATAAAGTAGGCGCCTTTAATCTTATCATCTTCTTTATAGTGGAAGAATTTAAAATGCCAGTTATAGCGCTTCATGAAATAATCCACAATATCTGGGTGCATATTGATACTACCGCCGTATTGCGTAAACACCTCCCGGTATAGGGAAAAGGAAGACGGTTGCCAGCGGGTTAATATACGCTTAACTTCTTGTATTTTCACCAAAACTCCTGACTTAGCTTACTGAAAATTCTATTTTGTATTATTTTTTCGCTCAACCAAATAAAAAAGTGAAAAATGTTTAGCTTGTATTTAATGGTTAACATGCTAATCGATGGCGTTATGGTGAAGGGAATAAGATTAAGATGTTGATCATAGCATGAGTGAAAGCGACGGTTTAATGCCGCGCTTTTCACTCGCAAGCCATTCTGTATTTAACCATCCAGTAGCGATACAGATTTCAAAGAGCTCCGCTGAACGGTAGCAGGATCTGCACATCCGCGTATGAAATAGTTCTACCGGGAGAGGCTGTTAACCTCTTGTATTATTGTATCCAGAATATGATAGCGTTTCCGATACTCTGCGCGTTTTTTGCTGGGGATACTTTCAGGCGCTTTACGCATCACCTGTGATGGCAGATGATATAAGGCACCTTTCTTAACGCCGTTTAGCGACTCCCAGAATTCACTATAGCTGGCCACAAAAGTTTTTTTCTTCTGGAATAAGTACCGGAGTTGACGATAAACATGGTTGTTTTCACTTACCGCATAAATCTCGTCGACATTACAGGCCTGCATCAATGTCGCAAATGCTTCATACAGCATCCGTTTAGGAAAGAGACCGTAACAATCTTTGGTGGCGTTACGTATGACTTGTGGGCCGACATGTTTACTGGGCCCTTGTAACCCGGCAACCAGCGCTATTTGCTTCCCTTCATGGCGGATAAAGGAAAATGATAAACGTGCCAACGGCGTATCATTGAAACACAGCGTTAATGTCAGTTCACCTTCCCTGTCATAGCCACAGGGACCGCAGTAGATATCTACCAGAGCGCCGTTTTTTCCTTCCAGGTGAGCGAGTAAGATTTGTTCCTCGGACAGGAGGATCTTTTTAATTTTACTTTCCGGAAAGGACTGAACGAACTGGTAGTGTTCCAGAATAGCTTTTGCCCGGCAACGTATGCTAAGCCCGGTATACAAATAGGGCCGCTGGATTTTTGCCGGCAACAGTGGACGATGAATAATCAGCGTTCTGGGCTGAGACAGATGGCATAATTCATTGAAGTATTTAATTGTCGTTACGGGGTTAATAAGGCAACGTAATAAAAATTTATAGCGAAACTTACGCTCTCCCCAGCGTTTATGGCGATAAGGCGTCTGCGCCATGACTTCTTTTAACATTAATAATGGATTATATCTTTCCATATCACTTTGCTGCATCGTCATACTACGGCTCTACTACTCGATAGACTTATAACCGAGACGGTAGCCTGATTGAGTTAAACGTAAAGGCAACGAAGAAGGTCTGTACAGACGATGTTGTTAAACAGTTTATCAATGGCGGTAATAAAACGCCTGAACACGCTTTTTAATAGTTTTTCTGCTAATGAGTGGGATGAGTCCTGAACGTAGTATTAAAACGAATGCCGTGTTTATTATTTTAAATGATGTTTATACTCTAAATAATTCGAGTTGCAGAAAGGCGGCAAGCGAGCGAATCCCCAGGAGCTTACTAAAGTAAGTGACTGGGGTGAGGGAACGCAGCCGCAGCACATGCAACTTGAAGTATGACGAGTATAAGCCAATATATTTATTTGGCTGGTATTGTGTAAGCCAGACAGCAACGCGTCGTGATACGTTATTATGTAACCAGACGTAAAGGGGGTATTCACCTTATCTCTAAATGCAAATCTATATGATAAATTTTATCATGCACTGTGTTGCTGTCTCTGGGAGAAAATATATGGAGCGTTCACTCGATAGTCTGGCTGGTATGGCTAAATCTGCTTTTGGCGCGGGGACTTCTGCTGCTATGCGGCAAGCTACCTCGCCCAAAACCATTCTGGAATATATCATTAACTTTTTTACCTGTGGTGGGATACGTCGGAGAAATGAAACACAATATCAGGAATTGATAGAGACTATGGCTGAGACATTGAAAAGTACAATGCCTGACAGAGGTGCTCCGTTGCCAGAAAACATCATCCTGGATGATATGGATGGGTGTCGTGTCGAATTTAATCTTCCTGGTGAGAATAACGAAGCTGGACAAGTTATTGTACGAGTCAGTAAAGGCGACCATTCTGAGACAAGAGAAATTCCGCTTGCCTCTTTTGAAAAAATATGCCGAGCTTTACTATTCAGATGCGAATTTTCTCTCCCTCAGGATTCTGTAATATTAACTGCCCAGGGAGGCATGAATCTTAAAGGCGCTGTCCTTACCGGAGCAAATCTGACGTCAGAAAATTTATGTGACGCAGACTTAAGCGGCGCAAATTTAGAGGGGGCAGTGCTGTTTATGGCGGATTGTGAAGGTGCAAATTTTAAGGGCGCAAATCTATCGGGAACATCACTAGGCGACAGTAATTTCAAGAACGCCTGTCTGGAAGATAGCATTATGTGTGGCGCTACCCTCGATCACGCTAATCTTACTGGCGCCAATTTACAACACGCGAGTCTGTTAGGCTGTAGCATGATAGAATGTAATTGCTCCGGTGCAAATATGGATCACGCTAATGTTTCAGGCGCAACCCTTATACGTGCCGATATGAGCGGTGCGACATTACAGGGTGCTACTATAATGGCTGCTGATATGGAAGGCGCTATCTTAACCCGGGCAAACCTGCAAAAGGCGAGTTTCATTTCTACGAACCTGGGCGAGGCTGATTTGTCTGAAGCTAATTTAAAAAATACCAGTTTTAAAGATTGTACACTAACCGATTTGCGTACTGAAGACGCCACAATGTCTACGAGTACACAAACACTCTTTAACGTATTTTATAGTGAAAATATTTAGCCCTATTTGACGTAAATCTGAAATAAAAGCAATGTAAGAATAACAATCTGCTACTGAATAGTAGCTGGGAGTAAATTATTTACAGTATCTTTTATTATTACAGGAGTATGCGACGGTAAAAATATCTGAATAACTATTTCTATTTTCTCAAGTAGAACTTCCAACTAAAGTGAATTGTTTGAAAAGGAAAACGTTATGCCTGGATGTATAAGTGCCTGTTCGTGCGTTGCCAGCCCGACGCCTCCCGATCCTAAGGGCCCCCCCGCGCCTAAATGGATAGAGTTAAAAGGTTATTGTGTTACATGTACTAGTCAGGAGGATATTCGTCCACCTAAAGGGGGTGAATCAAAGCAAAAAATGACACCCAGCGAGTTAGTGCTGTTACGAGGTCTTTTAAAAGATCTGGGGGTAACACAACATCCCTGGCAAGACCCGACAGTAAAATCCACTAACTGTGGGTTGCCATTTTTCCCGGTAGATCCTGGGGAACGAGAAACCGATGTTTGATGGTTTTCAGTCTGCAAAGCGCCTGATAAATATTACCAGGCGCTTTGTATTTTGGCGCCAACATCACTTTCATCGTCATATATCGAATGACTACAATCGTATCCGATCCCACCATTACCCAGACGGAAAGTCGCTGGCAAACTGTAAGAATGGTTCGCCGTCGGCAGGGAAGCGGCGGTGAACCCTGAACCGTGCTATACCATCTTACCTGGGTGTTTCTTGTGATTAACGATCTGAAAAATAGTTTTATTTTATCTATTTCTGTTTTGTAAAACCTCCGTTCAGTAGGCGCATTATGCCCCCCTTCCCGGATTTACTGGCAAAGCGGAGCCCGGACAGAGAGTCATATTGCAAAATCCCGTTTCCGTTTTTTTATTACCAGATTTTTGTGGTCGAAAGATTGCCTTTTCCTTAATTGAATGATAATTATTATCATTAGCATATGATAATAATTACTATATAGACGTAACCTGGCAAGGATGTGAGCTTGAGGGCAACAGCGCTACTTTAGACATTATTTAGGGAATGGGTATGAGAGTTAAGAAGTTCATCTGGTTAATAACCGTGGTTTCTACAGGGGTTAATAGTCCATTATCAGCAGCAGAATCTACTGACGACAACGGCGAAACGATGGTGGTTGAATCCACTGCCGAGCAAGTATTAAAGCAACAGCCGGGCGTTTCGATTATTACTCGTGACGATATTCAGAAGAATCCTCCCGTTAACGATCTTGCCGATATTATTCGTAAGATGCCTGGGGTTAATCTTACCGGCAATAGCGCCTCGGGGACGCGCGGAAATAACCGACAAATTGATATTCGTGGTATGGGGCCGGAAAATACCTTAGTGCTGATTGACGGCGTGCCGGTGACGTCGCGAAATTCGGTTCGCTATAGCTGGCGCG
The DNA here is from genome assembly GCF_013350575.1 of Salmonella sp. SG203. Classification (NCBI taxonomy): domain Bacteria; kingdom Pseudomonadati; phylum Pseudomonadota; class Gammaproteobacteria; order Enterobacterales; family Enterobacteriaceae; genus Salmonella; species Salmonella sp. SG203. The sequence continues at coordinate 9,645 of NZ_SNMT01000027.1, read as the reverse complement.
GAGAACGCGACACCCGTGGCGATACGAACTGGGTACCGCCGGAGATGGTAGAACGTATTGAAGTTATCCGTGGGCCCGCCGCCGCGCGCTATGGCTCCGGTGCCGCAGGTGGGGTGGTGAATATCATCACCAAACGTCCGACTAACGACTGGCACGGTTCGCTGTCGCTCTATACCAACCAGCCGGAAAGCAGCAAAGAAGGTGACACCCGGCGGGGTAACTTTAGCCTTAGCGGCCCGTTGGCTGGTGATACGTTGACGATGCGCCTGTACGGTAATCTCAACAGAACCGATGCCGACAGCTGGGATATTAACTCCTCCGCCGGTACCAAAAATGCCGCCGGACGGGAGGGGGTCACCAATAAAGATATTAATAGCGTCTTCTCATGGAAAATGACCCCGCAGCAAATCCTTGATTTTGAAGCGGGATACAGTCGGCAGGGGAATATCTATGCCGGCGATACGCAAAACAGTACTTCGAACGCGGTTACTAAAAGTCTCGCGCAGTCCGGGCGGGAGACCAATCGCCTGTACCGGCAGAATTACGGTCTAACTCATAACGGCATCTGGGACTGGGGGCAAAGCCGCCTGGGGTTCTACTATGAAAAAACCGATAATACCCGCATGAATGAGGGACTCTCCGGCGGCGGCGAGGGGCGTATTACCAACGACCAGACGTTTACCACTAACCGCCTGACCTCGTATCGCACCAGCGGCGAGGTGAATGTCCCGGTGATATGGCTATTTGAGCAAACGCTCACCGTCGGCGCGGAATGGAACCGCGATGAGCTGAACGATCCTTCCTCTACCAGTCTGACGGTTAAGGATAGCAATATCGCCGGGATTCCCGGTTCGGCGGCTAACCGTAGCAGCAAAAATAAATCGGAAATCAGTGCGCTGTACGTTGAAGATAATATCGAACCCATGGCCGGTACCAATATTATTCCGGGTCTGCGTTTTGACTATTTGAGCGAATCCGGGAGTAATTTTAGTCCCAGTCTTAACCTTTCCCAGGAGTTAGGTGAATACGTCAAGGTGAAAGCCGGTATTGCCCGGGCCTTTAAGGCACCGAACTTGTATCAAACCAGTGAGGGGTATTTACTCTATTCGAAAGGCAACGGTTGTCCAAAAGATATTACGTCAGGCGGCTGTTACCTGGTCGGTAATAAGAACCTCGATCCTGAAATTAGCATCAATAAAGAGATCGGGCTGGAATTTACCGTAGACGATTACCACGCAAGCGTCACGTATTTCCGTAACGATTATCAGAATAAGATTGTCGCAGGTGATAAGATTATTGGCAGAAGCGCATCTGGCGCTTATGTATTGCAGTGGCAGAACGGCGGTAAGGCGCTGATTGAAGGTATTGAAGCCAGCATGGCTGTTCCGCTGATGCCGGACCGTCTGAACTGGAATACCAATGCGACTTATATGATCGCTTCTGAGCAAAAAGATACCGGTAATCCCTTATCGATAATCCCGAAATATACGGTGAATACCTTCCTCGACTGGACTATCACCAGCGCGCTCTCCGCTAACGTCAACTGGACGTTATACGGCAAGCAAAAACCGCGAACACATGCGGAGTCGCGTAGTGAAGAGACCAAAGGATTGTCCGGGAAAGCGCTGGGGGCTTACTCACTGGTCGGCGCTAACGTTAACTACGATATCAATAAGAACCTGCGTCTTAATGTCGGTATCAGCAATATCTTCGATAAACAGATCTATCGCTCCGCCGAAGGGGCAAATACCTATAACGAACCGGGGCGGGCTTATTATGCCGGTGTGACGGCCTCGTTTTGATGGGTTATGCCCGCCGCTGGCGGGCATATTCTGGCGACGGGTTAATGGCAGCGTGGTTCTTGGCTTGCCGGTTCGCGACTGATATCCAGCAATGCACTACGAAAAGAGGCGTTAAACATGGGCCCGTGGCCCAGGCCCGGGTAATTCTGCAGGGCCGCGTTAACGCCGTTGTTCTCAAGCGTTCTCACGGTCTCCTGAACTTTTTGCAGGAGCTCGGCCATCTGGCGTTGCCTGCTATCCCCATTCGACGATGAACCTTCCATTATAATGAGTTTTTTATGGCAGAACGGCGACGGCTTCACTGCCGTAAGGCGATTCAACAGGGCAAAGTTATCCCTGCTGAGTGACGGGCTGGCGCTGTAATAGATATGAAAGAAGGATGACGACAGCCAGGAGTCCAAAACGAACAGGCCGCCATAAGAATGTCCCCATACCCCGCGCCGTTCGGGGTTGATGGTTATTCCTTGTTCCACCTGCGGCGCGATATGTCTCTCCAGTAGCTGGCGGAACGCTGGCCCGCCGCCGGTTTTACGATGAAAACGCGGGCTATTTTCACTGTCATCGCGATCGATTCCCGGCGCCGGCGTATAGTCATAAGCTCTGCCGTTAAGATCAAACGGCAGGTTAGTCTGATAGCCAATCGCCACAATCACCGGCGGCGAGTGGTCTGCCAGCTGTTTGAGCAGCGTCTCCGGCAGTCTGTCCATCACTGCGTTGCCGTCCAGCATATATAAGACAGGATAACCCGATGGCGGGGCGGCTTTATTGGGGATAGCGGTCCATACCCGGTAATGTCTTGCGCCATCGGCAGATTGAAAGTCATTGACCCTAAAATGGTAATATCCCGAACCTTTATCAGCGATATTCGGCCCTAATGGCTGCATATCCGGCTGCGCATAACTCAGCGCGCTAAAACAAAAACTCACTAAAAATAGCGCTATGCGATAGCACTTGTTGTGGTACTGGCGACCATACATCGGATGTGATTCCTTTTTGGCAGGTGAAGTTTTATCGGGGCAGTAGACGTAATCCGTCAATCAGCGCGCCGCGCCACCAGGCATAATCGTGACCGCCGGTGTACACGCTGCAATGGCTTTCAACGCCGGCGGCGCGCAATTTTTCATGCAACTGTTTGACCTGCGGGACCGTCGAACCTTCCAGCGATCCCACGCACAGATGCGTACGTACGGCTGGCGAGGGCGCGGATAACACATGTTCGCTGACCCATGAGCGCTCTTCTGCGCTGAAATGGGGCGGGCGATTGCGGTTGTCCGGCGTCCACCACATTGAGGGGGAGTGGCTCAGCACCAGGCCGAAGCTCTCTGGCGCGTGGCGGGCCGCCATCAGCGCGGTCACGCCGCCGAGGCTTTGCCCTGCCAGCACCGTTTGTGTACGGTCCGCCCACTGTCGTTCCGGGTATTTGGCGCGAAGGGTTGGCAGCAGGCGTTCGGCAATGTCGAGCACCAGCTCGCGGCGACCGCCGAGGATTGCGACGCGTTCACCCGCGTTGATGTTATCAATGCCGAGTACGGCCACCGGCGCGATGCGTCCGCTGCGGATGGCGGCGTCAATGGCGGCGCTTACCCCAAGATGGTCGAACCAGATCTCGCCATCCGTGAGTACCAGCAAGCCCAGCGGTTGTTCGACAGGAACGTCAGGAAGATACAGCCGCACACGGCGACGTTGTCCGGCGAGCCGATGCTCTGAGGTGAAAAGCTGCCCGGCGTAAGCGCGACAGCCTGACCACTCCTCCTGTGCCGGGGCATGATCCAGCGCCAGAACGGATTCCTGCGCATTGCCCCGAACATTTATTCCCGGCGCGCTGTTCAGCGGATCCGCCTTCCCCACAAGGGAGGCGAAACGGCTTCCAAGCTGCAACACCGTCTCGTCCGGGGTTTCCGGTGGTATTTCGACCATCGTATAGGAACCGCAGTAGGACGCCGGTAAGCGAAGCGTCAGATGCCAGATATCCGTTGTGGGCAGTTGCGTCATCATACCTTTCGCCACGTTATCTTTATCGGTGACACGGTTCAGGCGAACATAAACCCCCCGCAGAGGAGAGGCGGCACGCCACAGGAAGGTGACTTCCCGTTCATCGTCTGCGCCGTTAATGGCTGTCACCAGCGGCAGCGCGAGCGAGTTTGCTTCTCGCCAGAAGTGAGAAGCGTCAACCTGGCTTCCGGCGGCGAGTTGACGGCGAAGGCGCGTAGCGGTCTGTATAGCGACAGGAGCGACGGGCGGGCTCAGTCTCATTCTTTGTATTCCATCTCATTTATATTTCGGTCAGTACTAATAGCTAAAGCGGCTGTTACAGGAACAGCCGCTTGCGGGCTTTCTTTTGCGTAAATCGTGGCGATAAAAACTATCCCATGACCTCTTCTTGCGTATCGCGTGTCTGGCCGACGCTGTCCCGCCACAGACGAGCATACAGGCCATGAGTCGCTATCAACTGCTCATGGCTGCCATATTCAGCGATACATCCTTTATCGATTACGACAATAACATCGCAACGGCGAGCGGTGGTCAGCCGGTGCGCGACGATAAGCGCGATGCGTTTCTCGGTATGCGTCACTCCGGTAAGCGAGGTTATTAAGCGCTCCTCGGCGCTGCGGTCGATACGCGCTGTCGCCTCGTCGAGCAGCAGAATGTGCGCCTGTGCCAGTTGGGCGCGGGCGAGGGCAATCAACTGACGCTGGCCCGCGGACAGATCCGTGCCGCCGTTATTGACCGGAGTACGAAACCCCAGCGGCAGATGTTGCACAGTTTCAAAGAGTCCCGCCCGTCGCGCCGCGTTCTCCACCTCCGTGTTGCTGCTGTCTGGCCGCGGATAGCGGATATTTTCGGCAATATCGCCGCTAAATAATGCGACATCCTGAGTGACCAGCCCCGTCTGGCGACGATAATCACTAAGCGACGCGGCATCAATTAAGCGCTCACCGACACGGATTTGCCCGCTACCGGGAGAGTAGAGTCCGGCCAGCAGCTTGATCAGCGTCGATTTGCCGGCGCCGCTACGTCCGACCACCGCGACTACCGTTCCTGGCGGAATGGTGAGCGAGAGATTATCAAGCACAGGTTGCGTTTTTTCGGGATAGCGGAATGTCAATGCCTCCAGACGTAGCGCGCCGCCAGTGTCAGGCGTTATGGAGGACGGTTCAATATTCTCCGTTTCCTCAGTCGCCAATAGCGCATTGATATGTTTGCCGCTGGCGGTTGCCTGCTGCCAGGAATCAACAATGCCTGACAACTGCTGTACCGGGCCATAAAATTGTCCCAGTAGCAGGAAGAACGCCGCCAGTATCCCGGGCGTCATTTCGCCTCCGGCGACCCGGGTCGCCCCGATTAAAAGCACGGCGGCATAGGCAGCCTCGGTGCAGAAGGTCAGGAACGGAAAATAGACAGCAAGGTATTTTTGCGCCCGCACGCGGGTGGCGCGGAAGTTATCTGATAACGCCCGTAGCCTGGCGGCTTCCTGCTTCTGTTGGCCGTGTGACTGTACTACCCGCATACCGGAGACCTTTTCCTGAAGCGTACTGTTCACCTTACCAATTTCCAGCCGTGCCTGAGCGTAGGCAGGCGAGCTCAAACGGCGGTAAATCCACGTCGCCAGCACCACTACAGGCACGGCGCTTAATGCCGTTAATGCAAGAATGGGGTCAAGCCAGAACATTGCCGCGGCGATAGCGACCATCGTCACGATGCTGGTGGCCGCGCTGGCAAGACCGTTTTGCAGAAATCGGGCGAGTGAATCAACATCGACGGTCATGCGAGTAAGACGCGAGTCGATGTGCTTCTCGTGCCAGGGAAGACTCAGGCGTAGCAGGTGGCTGAAGCTGCGTAAGCGTACCGTATGCTGTACCGACTCTGCCGCGCGGGCGGCGAAGATCGTTTGCAGCGCATAGCAGCACCAACCAATCGCCACCAGACACAGCGCGAGCAGAGCGCATATGCCAATAGTCGACATATCCCCTGCGGCAACGCCTGAGTCAATACCGCGCTGCAAAAGCACCAGCACGCCAACGCCTGCGGCGGAATCAAGCGCGATAAGCAGGGCGGCGATGACGAACATCCAGGCTACTGGCGTCAGCAGCGATGAGACTTGACGCCCGTGGCCTGCCAGCGCCATCTGTACGGCGCGTTCCGGAACGCGCGTCATTCGGTCGACAAAACCTTTTCCAGCGGGTGTCTGGCGCTCATGCGCGTCGTCGGATTTTACCGCCTGCGTTGTTGGCCATAGCTCACGTTGTTCCGCCGGGGCGAGGGCGAGAAAATCCCCCTCGCCGCTCATCAGCGAGCGAAACGTCGGACACCTTGCATCCAGCTCCGCCTGGGTACCGATATCCACGACGCGGCCTTTATCCAGTACGACGATCCGATCGGCTAACTGCAGTGTTGAACGGCGGCGTGCAATCACCAGCAGCATATGCTCATTATCGGCATAACGACCAAGAGTCGTATTAATTTCCGCTTCAGTACCGGCATCGACCGCCGAGGTGGTGTCATCGAGAATCAGCAGTTCCGGCGCGGTAATCAGTGCCCGGGCTAGCGCAATACGCTGGCGTTGGCCGCCGGAGAGGTTGCTTCCGCGTTCGGCCAGTCGGGTGTTGAACCCCTGCGGTAGCGCATTGATGAACCCGCTGGCGCCTGCGGCATCGGCGGCGCGTCGAATGTCGTCCTGAGTCGCTTGCGGGTGCCCATAGGCGATGTTTTCCGCCACCGTACCGGCAAACAGAAACGCGTCTTCAAACACTACGCCAACGCGACGACGAAGCGCCGTCAGTTTCAGGTCGCGAATATTCTGTTGACCCGTAGTGGTGTTGAGCCACACCCCGCCGGAGGTGGGATCGTAAAAGCGCGCCAGCAACATCAGCAATGTTGATTTCCCGGAGCCGGATGCGCCAACCACCGCCACGGTTTCACCGGCGTGAATGGAAAACGAGATCTCATTGAGGATACGGTTACCGTTGTCGTAGTGGAAACTCATCTTCTCCACGTCCAGCCCGATAATCTGACCTTCAACCGACTCAGTACCGTCTTCCATGCGAGAACGCGTGTCGATAAGCGCGAAGACGCGCTCCACCGACGCCTGTGTGCGCTGTGCGATAACCAAAAACGATGCCAGTACGCGGGTAGGGCCGGTCAGCATAGCGAGAAAACTCGCGAACGCAACGAAGGTTCCCAGATCGATGCGCCCATTCATTACCGACCAGCCGCCATAGCACAGCAGGACGATTTGCCCTATCACCGGTAGCGCCAGCATGGTTGCGCCCGGCATCGCCTGCGAGATAGCGGCGCCGATGCGTACCCGCACCATCTGCCGCGACTGACCATCGAGCCAACGCGTTTCGCGCAACTCCGCCACGCAGGACTTCACCACTGAGATCTGTTCCAATACTTCGCGCATATGTTCCGTCATGTGCGCCAGCCGGTCTGAGGCAAGCCCCGTTTGCGCGAAAACACGGCGACGGGCGCGCAGGGCGGTAATGGCAAGGGCGGCCAGTACGCAAATCACGATAAGCGTCATGGATGGCGACATCCATAGCATCACCGCGATACCGGCCACATAGTAAGTGAGCACCGCCAGCGGCACCGGACACATCTGTAGCAAGGTGTGTACCTGTTGAAGATCGCTGTTGGTACGCGAAATGACCTGCCCGGTACGCAAGGCGTCCTGGCCTGCGCCGTCCAGTTTTTGAATACTGTCGAACGCACGGCTACGTAACGTATGCTGAACCCACAGCGAGAGTTCCCCGGCATAGCCGCGGCGCACGTAATTCCCGATAAAATCAAAAAGGGCAATTAACAGCAGGCCGCAGGCAAGTAACGGCAGGCGGGTCGTCTCGCCTGCTATTGCGTCATTGACGGCCTGACGCGTTATTAGCGGCGTCAGCGCAGCCAGTAAAATGGTCGATACTGATGCTACGATGACAATGATGCTCAGTGTTTTTCGTTCCCAACACACGCGGGCAAGGCGAACTATCCAGGCACGAGCGGGCATGGGGGAATGAGTCGCGGGCATTAAGCCTCCTTATCGGTGAAAGATGAGTTATGGCGACACAGTCTGGGCTCAGCCGCCATATTGTCATTGCGCTGCCGCGGTTAGCCGTGTTGCAGCATGGCGATCAGTTTTTTTGCCACCTCGGTCGGGCAAGGCTGGGCCGCCATTTCCGCCGCGACCTCCTGCGACGCCTCGCGAAGCGCGCGATTACCGAGGAAGGTATTGATCATGCTGCTCGTAAGCCCGCTCTTACCGGGAATAATGCCGCATCCGCGCTCGACCACGGCGCGGGCATTGACGGGTCTGTCGGCACCCTGGCCAAAGACTATCTGCGGAATGCCGGCATGCAGCGCCGTCAGGGTGTTGCCTGCGCCGCCATGGTGGATAAAACCGTCGGCGCCGTTAAGGAAAACGCCCATCGGAAGCCAGTCGACCAGACGGACATTCGGCGGCAGCGAACGTAAATCCGAGCGGGCGTTTGCCGGAAGATGCAGGATGATTTCGGCATCTACTTCGCCGGCAGAATCCATTACCCAGGAAATCAGATCCAGGCCATCCACCATCGGTTTGACGGTGCCGAGGCTAACCAGAAGACGCTTGCGATCAGGTGTACGTTCCCACCATTCTTCCCAGACGGCGCCGCCGTTATACGGGACGTATTGCATGGAGATAACCGGCTCTCCGTCATTTTGCAGTATGCTCATGCTGGGCGGTGTGACGTCTATCCACGCCAGATCTCTTGGTGGCGCGCTGACCCCATGGCGGCGGTAGGCGTTAGAAAGTGATTTCGTCACGCCTTTGATGTGCCAGGGCGTATGACCGAAGCCGACGGTTTGCATCACTACTGGAATGTCATACTTAGCGGCAATCAGTGGTCCAACGACCCCAAGGGGAGGATAGACGATGAGATCTGGCCGCCACTGTCCGGCGAACGCGACCAGCGGGTCGGTCATCTCTTCGCTGAAAAATGAGAAGTTCCCCATTTTTGTTCCAATGTTATTTTCTTTTCGTAATGCCTCCTGACGGCGATAACCCGCTTCCGAATCGAAACCAGGCGCAGCGTCAAATACCACCAACCCAGCTTCTGCTGCTTTCTGTGCAAATTTTCCACCGCTTGCAATCAGCACTTCATGGCCATTAACACGAAACGCTTGCGCCAGGGACAGCACAGGGTATAGCAGTCCATACAGTGGTGGACCGACAAACAGAATACGCATGAGAAATCCTCTCTCTCCACGTCATAAATCGAACAAGTCGCTAATGAGAATGATAATAATTACCAATATCATTTGAAGAATGCAATAACAAATACGACCCTTGATCATGTGATGATTTTTTGCGTAAAAATCGGGAAAGAGGAGAGCGTTAAGCGGTGAAGTTTGGTTTCAGGCTTATTTACGCGCGTATGGTCGCAAAGGCAAAGCGCCAGGATTGGGGAACTGGATTCGCATACCAGACGCCCGTGGATTATTAATGATAACTTCGCAAATAACCTTTCAGACAATGAGGTAAACGTACCAACGGCAAGGTAACGGGAAACGTAGGGAGTAGTATTGATAACGCGTTGCGGGGCAATTTACTGGTGTCCGGCGGCAGATCGTGTTCTGTGTGGACTTTCCGGCGTTAAATCCCGTATCACCTGCGAGCCTGGACTATCTCTGTGGTATCAACTCTGTAGTAATTTTGTCCCCTTCGTCTTCATTAACCAATGAAACCAGCTTTAACGTCACCGTTCGAATGTTGCGAACGAACAGCTCCTTATGCGGATATCGTCACCGCTCTGCGATTTTTATAGCGCATCAGCCACACGATTTATTGGTTCTTGAAAACCAAGGTTTTTGATAA
>NZ_SNMT01000026.1:0-56658 GCF_013350575.1 Salmonella sp. SG203 | reverse complement strand
GTCAGGGCTGACAAAGATACTGAGCAAAAACGAGAAGCAAATCTGGCAGGACAAAAACAGACTACTGATGAAGCTGGGCATGAAAAATCGGCTGTATGAACTTCTCTACGGCACGCGTTTCTGCCCGGATATGCAGCGGACCGCGTTTATTTCTCCGGCTGAGGCCAGAAAGCTTTGTGGTACAGAAGCGTCTGCAGAATATAAAAATACGAGGGATCCGTTGAGAGTCTGAAGTCTTTAAAGTCAGTAGCCATTATCAAACAAAAGTCTTATTCCGGTTCAGGGGAGTGATAAGGCTGAATTTTTTTTACAAAAAATGTTGTCATACAGGGCAAAAGGGACTTGCTTACCTCAATCTGCCGTAATTACATTCATTAACCTTGCTGTTGATATGGTTTATCTTCAAACTGAAGAATACTACATCTCTGAACGGGGATATCAGGATGCATGGGACGACGGATGCGACCGGTAATAAAGCGCTGGCTTTACTACGGTCATTTACTGATGACATGCGGGAGTGGGGAGTAGTTGTCAGCAGTGAAGAAAAGCTGACGGCGCTGGCCCAGGAATATTTTGCGGATGAACAGAGCTCTCTGGGCGGGCTGCTTCTTTATATTGCATGGTATGGTAGTGGAGAAGGCGTGGTGTTTGAGCGAAACTGTCATGATGATGTTTTTGGCCTGATGACAGTCACCTTTTTCTCTCATCTGATCACTGGATGGGGAATGTCGCCGGTTCATGCACGTTATTTTTACTCTTCAGTCCGCATCCGGGTGAAAGAGGAGTAAGAATAATGTTCCTTATGCCATGAGCCGGGGACGGGGGTAGCTATGGGACAAAAAAGAACCAAAGAAAGTCAGACGGATAAGTGGGCCGGGAAACCTGATGTCTGCGTGATGAGTGATGCTGTGGCGGAGGCGCTGGAGGCTGCTGGGCTTTATCGCCGGGCGGCGAGACGCTGGCTGGAGGTGCTGGACCGGTGTCTGGACTGTGAGGAGCGGGCCTGGCTGGCTACCCGTCGTAGCCAGTGTCTGGAAAAAGCCAGAAAACCTGAACCAAAAGCAGAATATTTAGGCGAAGTGTGTCAGGCTGCGTCTGACACACAAAAAAGGATGGGCATTCGGTCACAGGTAACGTTCAGGAAGTATCCCGCTGCTGGTGACTCCCGTAAAAAGTTTTCATGCTGATTACTGTAGAGCTGTTGATGTCCGATAATCTTCGACGCAGCCTGCTCACTATAGGGGAGCTGGACATCAGCCTTCAGCCCGGGCTTCAGACGGTCATTGAATGTTATACCGAAAGATTCGCCACCATTCCCCCCGGTATGTGGTACCGTTACTACCAAGGACAGCACTGGTTAACCCGCAGTCTTCCGGGGCCGGCTTTTTTTCTGTTCCTCAGTCGCTGGCAGAACGTACCGGAAGTCGGATGCTTTCTGGGGTGCCACGGTCAGTTTGTACTTGCCTCATACAAATCCGTCCGGGAGGCCCACTGCAACGTATGGATAAATCAGCCCGCAGACAGATAGCGAGTGAAGTATCATTCTGCATAATAATCTGTATTATTCTTTCCCGGTTGTTAATCTCAGCAACTACGGGTATAAGTAAAGTGGCTGTTTTATGAACAGGTATCTTCTGGTTAAGGATAATGATGAAAAGTAAATATGAATGGTTGTACCAACTGAGAAAGTGCAGCAATAAAGAAACGCTGGAAAAAGTAGCCGAGTCTAATCGTTATAAACTGTCAACGGATGAACTGGAACATTTTAACTCAGCAGCAGATCATCGTTTGGCCGAGCTGACGATGAACCGTCTGTATGATAAAGTTCCAGCCAGTGTATGGCAGTTCGTTCGTTAGTGCTGAAAACTAATATATTATATCTGACAATAATCAGAAACTATCATCTGAATATATTAAAAATTATAATACGACAGATGTTGACGGCAGTATTGTTACTGTTGCCTGGCCTTGCTATGGCTGATACAGCCCCCCTTTTCTGGCCATTGCGATATGACGAAAGAGGACTCCCATTAACTGATGTCATAATTGACGGCAAAATGCATACGTTAATGCTTGATACAGGCAGCAGTACAGGGGGGCATTTTTATGAACGTGGATTGAACGAACTGGTTTCAGTGTCGGATCCGGGAGCCACAAGGCTGGAAGTCCGTCGATTTATTGATATTTCCGGTAATGAAACCCGGGTTCCTGTATGGAACCTGAATCATTTGATTATTTCAGGAATACGTTTTAATAATATTGAAATAGTCCCCTTTAAGCCCTGGGGTTTGAGTATTGGTAACAAAAAACCTGTCAATGAGGTTATGGGACTTGGTCTCTTCCACGACCGTCGTTTCATGGTTGATTTCAGAAAAAACAGACTGTGGCCGACCTATATTCCGTCTGTATCTGATAAAGATAAATCATACAGATGGTCATCATATCCGGTAGAGAAAACACAATCCGGATTGCTCATTACTGCTTTAGTAGGCGGGATAAAATTAAAATTACTCCTTGATACGGCTACCAGTCATTCAATGTTGTTTGCTGACCGCCTGCCATCAGATACGCTTTTTTCAGGATGTAAAACAGTGGAGCCCGAAGCATCTGATCAGGATTGCAGGGTGACAACATTTAGTCTGAAAGACAATCAAGGAACTAGTCGTAATGAGTCTGCCATTGTCATCAGCGGGAACAGGCCGAATGGACTGGATTTTGATGGTATCCTGGGCATGAATGTTATGCGGGCTCACCTTGTAATTATCGATATTCCCGGGGACATTTTCAGCCTCAGTGATTAGCAAGACAGGAAACCTGTAGAAGGGATTATCGGTGGTCGGGTAATGTAATAACGACACACAGGATCACCAGTAATACCAGATGAATAGCAGGCGGGATATAAGAAAAAATTAGCTATAACTGATACAGTACGATGCGTGTCTGATGACGGTTTAACGGAAAGCCCTTACCTGTGCTGAGTGCTGTTGATTCATGAACAAATTCTTCTGCAGGTTAGTGAGGTACAGGTCTTCACGCTGTGCCGTCCTGACGATAACAATAACACACCACTTCTGATGGGACAGTTCAGTAAAATACTACAATTTATCCTTATGAAGTGGTGGTTATTTTTAAATTCAGTGTCTTAAGGGTTATTCTGAGGTTAGCCACGACTCCAGTGTAAGACGTGATTTCTTTAATATTTCAAGACTGAGATTTACTGGTACTGGTGTTTGCGCACGTACTGGATAACTGTCCATGTTTCGATGCATACGTAATGGAATTTCAAGGCTGCAGGGGATTTTTTTATCTGCTAATGCGTTAAGTAAAGGTGGATAATTGAGAATGCCTTCACCGATAGCTGGAAAGTAATATTCTCCGTTAATGACCTTTACATCTTTAATATGACAATGTGCTGCAGAAGGCAGCATCGCCATGCTTTCAGCTATTGCATCCATTTCAGGACATAGCGAAACCATATTCCCTGCGTCAATATTAAAGGCAAGGGCCGGACTGTTAACTGCGTCTAATAAAGCATAACCATCTTTGGCTGTCTCAAAAACATTATAATTATGATCTCCTCCATTTTCTATACAGATTATGCACTGATTCGCTGCTGCGATATCAGATAACATTTTCAGCCTTTCTATAATTAATTTTTGATCTGCACGACGTCCCAGACAGACTGTGAGTCTTCGGGCACCGATCATTGATGCAAACTTTATCCGTTGGCTAAAGGCATTAATGGCATTATCCGCGGCCAGATCCATTGTGGCACCTAGTGTGTGTGTTGCCAGACGGTGCTTCTCTAGAAGAGAAAGAATTTTATCCGCATGTCGGGCGCTGAACAAATCTGGGCTCAGCTCTCCTACGTAGCCCTGGTTATAGGCCAGCTCCACGTAATGGAAACCCGCTTTAAAAATCGTTGCGAAAGCGATATCAGTATCGTGACCATCAAACATCGCCGTATTAACCCCTACATTTAACCTCATAATTTTTCCTTCAGCGTAACGGGTGCAATGAACGGATATTCCACATTGATGTTATAGATCCGCCGGGCGTTTTCGTAAAAGAGTGCGTTTTGATGTCTGGCAGTCAGATCTTTCACCATTATTTTAAAACCCTGCCACAGAACATCTAGTTTTACACAAAGACTGTCTACTGGAAAATTACTGGCAAACATTGCTCTTTCTGCACCAAAAATGGCAATAGTATCCAGAACGATCTGTCGATTGTTCTCAACATTCCATGGTATTTTTTCTTGTCCCAGCCCTGATATTTTCACCGCTACATTCTCATATTGTGCGACTTTTTCTATCGCCTTTCTCCAGGCAGTTAATCCTTCAACACTGCGATCTGCTGGTAAACCCGTATGATTAAGGATTATTTGTGTCTCAGGAAAGTCCCGAGCCAAAATGGCTGCTTCATCAAGGTGCCACCAGGGGGTTTGTAGATCAAAATGCAAATTATGTTTTTTCAGCAAATCAAACCCTTGACGCCAGCGTTCATCGCTCATTAATGAGCGAACTCCTGATTTTGCTTCATCAGGAGTTATTGCACCACCGGGTTTGTGACGAACGCTCCGGACAAGAGGCCACTGCGCTTGCGCAGCGAGAAGCTCCTCTGCGTTATCATGATGTAGCCAGGCTTGAGCGACAACGGCATTAGGGAACCCGTATTTTTGCGCAACCTGATGAATATACTGAGTTTCTCCGATGGGATCACTCGGGTCCCATTCGGCATCAATATAGACGCTGGCGACAATACGGTGCCTGGCTGCATCAGCAAGGTAATCCGGCGGTAAATAGCGACGCTTAATTGCGTTGTAATCGCCATATCGAAATGGGATCTGAGCATCCTTTGCCAGCCAGGGATGCGGATTGATATCGGGCTCCCAGAAATGCTGGTGAGCATCAATTATTGGGCCGGTATACATGCTTTCTCCTTGGTCAAAGGGAGGGTGGTAAAGAGGCTGCCTGTGATGTAGACCACCGAGCAAGCAGCAAAGAACCACAACACGGCCTGATAACCGCCGTTAGCTTGCAGAATCAGTCCAACGATAATCGGAATGCTAATTCCGCCTATACTGCCGGCCATATTCATCACGCCGCCCATCATGCCGACTTTATCTTTACTGACCAGCAGCGGTGGCAGACTCCAGTAAAGGCTGCCCCACATCAGGAAAAAGGCGGCGATACTCAGTATCGCAACCGCGAGTACTGCATTCGCCAGCGCTGGCAGAGAAAGAAATGCCGCCAGAACAATCGTACCGGAGCAGAGCAGCAACGTTTTAAGGACGATAAACTGCCGATAGCCTGCTTTTACCAGCGCATCCATTAAAATACCGCCACATAGCGAACCCGCGGCACCAGCCATAAAGATGAAGAAGGTGGCGTTGCCGATAGCTATCAAATCAAAGCCTCGTGCCTGGGCCAGGTAATTAGGTCCCCAGGTTAAGAGGCCAAAAAACATCATTGCCCAGGCAGCTCGACCAGTCAGGATACACCACAGGGGGCGTCCTGAGAGGCCAAAGCGACCGTGGTCGCCGGGTTGTTCTGCAACAGAGGCGATGGCGTCGACCTTTAGCTCAATTTGCTGTAATTCACCCTGGTTGACCTTCGGATGTGTCTGCGGGGTGTCGCGAATATAGCGCCAGGCCACCCAGCTCAACACTATGGTGGCGAGTCCTGCGATGGCGAATACCAGACGCCAGGAATTGAGTAGTACCAGCATATGGGCGATGATTAAACCGCCCAGCGCTGCACCAAGCGGTCCACCGCAATCCATAATGACAGCACCACGGCCCCGTTCACGGGTGGAAAGCCAGATAGCGTTCAGCTTCGCTCCCGCCGGGAACAACGGAGCCTCCGCTGCGCCGAGCGCTACGCGGGTAATCAGTAGTGACCACCCGCCGGTTGCCAGTGCCGCCAGCGTCTGAAATGCGCCCCAGAAAAAGGTTGAACCGGTAATGACGCGCCGTGGACCGAAACGATCGATCATCCAGCCGCCGGGAATTTGCAGCAGTGCGTAGGCCCAGAAAAAACTACTGAGAATGATTCCCTGCATGGCGGGAGACAGATCAAACTCATGGGCGATGGTCGGCATACCGATAGACAACGAAACGCGGTCGATAAGATTGACGACGACCAGTAAGAAAATGATGGAAAAGATTTTCCACCTTACCTTGGTTGACTGGGCTGTTTCAGGCATAAGATCACCTTTGTTATAGGGTAAGGGTAACATGTTCCCGTAGCCAGCCCGGCTCGCAGACGAATAGTTGATGCCTGCATACCGGAGATTATCAGGAGTTATCTGGAGTTTTTTCCGTTACCGTTGCGGTTTGCAGGTTGCCGCAGGCCATGCGAATAGCCAATAGTACTGCTTGCCGGAAGGCCGATGGCGTGGCTACATTCTGCCCATACAGATTGTATGCTGTCCCGTGGTTCGCAGTTGTAACAGGTACAGGCAGACCTCCCTGTACGGTTACGCCGCGTTCAAAACCGAGCATTTTCAGGGCTGTGGCGAACTGGTCGTGATACATCGAAACGACCGCATCCAGTTTTTCGGTTTGCATGGCTTTCCATGTGGTGTCGGCAGGATAGGGACCAAACACAGTGATGCCCTTCTGGCGTGCTTTCTCCATTGCCGGACGTATGATGGTCTGCTCTTCGTCACCAAAGAGTCCATTTTCCCCTCCATGTGGGTTAAGCGCCTGAATGGCGATTCGCGGCGTGGTGAATCCTGCCTGACGGAGGGTATTGTGCATAAGGATTATGGTGTCCAGTACGCCGTCAACAGAAAGGTTGGCCACAATATCCCTGAAGGGGATGTGCGAAGTTGCGCGCCCGGCCCAGACGTTGTCAACTACGTTGACTTCGCAGCAGAAAGGCGTCCAGTTCAGTTGATGGGCGAACCAGTGCAGCTCATCCCGGAACTCCAGTCCCCCCATATGCATGGCTTGTTTGTTTAACGGTGCAAAACAGATGGCTTGCGCAAAACCGGATTGAGTCAATTCCAGTGCTTTTTTCAGCGTCTCCAGAATATAAATTCCGCTTTGCTCAGTAGCTTTACCGTATTCAAACGGTGCCGGGTGGCTGCAGCGATGATGAATTAACAGGGCTTCTCCTGCGTTAAGATCTGATGCCTCAGGCAGGGTTACTTCACGATACGGGAACTCCTGACCAGCGATCATCATTCCCTTTTTCAGTTCAGTACGGTCAGCGATGATGATAAAGTGTGCCTGATGAAGCAGGGCATTATCAGACAGCACTTTTGCTACCAGTTCAGGGCCTACGCCGGCAGGGTCGCCGAGCACCATAGCTATGACAGGTAAAGACATAATGTTTCCTCAATGTGCAGATGTTATGGATGATTTATCTTGCGAACGCGTGTTAGTTTTTCGGTTATTTTCCTGTAACGGAATATCCGGGCGCATAAAGAACGTCAGAATGATGCCTACCATTAACAGAACCACAGACCCATAGAAAGGCAGGCTCCAGTTGCCGGTTTTGTCGATGATGATCCCGAACAAAATCGGTGAAATGATGCCTGCGACGGCTGAACCTGCGTTCATCAGGCCACTGGCAATGCCTACATGTTTTGGTGTGATATCCATTGGTACCGCCCAGATAGGCCCTATGGTCAATTCAAGGCAAAAGAATGCCACGGCAAGGCATAGCGTAATCACTGTCATTGAGGTAGACAAAATCACCGGCAGCAGTAGTAACAGAGCGCTGAGAAAACTGAAAATAATGACGTTGCGACGGGCTGCGACGACGTTACCGCTGCGTTTATAAATATAATCGCTCACGATGCCTCCGACGGTATTGCCCACAACACCGGAAAGAAATACGCCGGAAGTAAATAGTGCTGAGGATTTAATATCCATTCCGCGACCATTCATGAAGAAGGTTGGCAACCAGGTAAAAAATAACCATCCGGTCCAGCCGTAGCAGAAATAGACGCCCATGGTCGGCCCCATACGCTTTAATAACGCACCCCATGGAGTCGGCTCTTTTATTTTATCCCTGACTTGCGGGTCGGGTTGGGGATATTGTGCCAGCTCTTCCTGACTTAACTGCGGAAACTGGTGCGGTGTGTCGCGGAACCAGGCGATCCACATCATTAACCAGATGGCAGTCAGTACCCCCAGCGCGATAAATGAGAAGCGCCATGAGTGGGCTAATACCAGCAAGGCCACTAATGACGGAGTAACGGCATTGCCAAAACGTGAGAAAGAGTGAGTTAGCCCCTGAACGAAGCCACGTTTTTCTTTTTTAAACCAGAATGTAATGGCGCGTGCCTGTGATGGTAATGCTGCACCTTCACCAATACCCAGCAGCAGCCGGCTTAAGAAAAGTGAGACGAACCCGCCGACGAATCCCGTACAGATAGTGGCTACGACCCAAATGCTACCACAGATAATAATAGTACGTTTGGCACCGAAGCGGTCGCAAAACCAGCCGCCGATTATCTGGAATACCAGGTAAGTATAGGCAAAAGCAGAGAAAATAATACCCAGTTCGGTATTATCAAGACCGATCTCCTCCTTAATTAATGCCGCTGAGGCAGAAAGGTTTACCCTGTCAACATACATCAGAAAAGAAAGAGCACAAAATAACGCTAGAACCTTTGTGCTTTTATTTTTCATAATATTCATAGGTGTATCCTGCAATATTTTCATTGCGATGTTTCACCAGGCTTCCTTTACCAGGCTGAGGTAAAACTCGCGATTGTTATTTATCAAATGACATTCCATGTTGATTTGATTGTAGAGTGCAGTACATCTTTCATTTTCTTATTTAAATTGTCGTTCCTGAGCTGAGTAACGATCTGGCTTTTCCGACGACATTATCGACAGTGAAGCCATATTCCTCGAACAACTTCTCTGCTGGTGCTGATTCACCAAAAGTGGTCATCCCAACGATAGCGCCGTGGAGGCCAACGTATTTGAACCAGTAATCCGTGATACCGGCTTCTATCGCCACGCGGGCATAAACGGCTTTCGGCAGTACGGATTCACGATAGGCCGTATCCTGCTTGTCGAATGCATCGGTGGACGGCATGGAGACCACGCGCGCCTTCACGCCTTCGGCGGTCAGTTTGTCCCACGCGGCAACCGCCAGTTCCACTTCTGAACCGGTGGAGATGAAGATCAGTTCCGGCTGGCCGGCGCAATCTTTCAGCACATAACCACCGCGGGCCACGTTTGCCAGCTGCTCTGCGGTACGCTCCTGCTGCGTCAGGTTCTGACGGGAGAGGATCAGCGCGGTCGGGCCGTCCTGACGCTCTACGCCATATTTCCACGCAATCGCGGATTCAACCTGGTCACACGGACGCCAGGCGGACATGTTCGGCGTGACGCGCAGGGAAGCGACCTGCTCTACCGGCTGGTGAGTCGGGCCATCTTCACCCAGACCGATGGAGTCGTGGGTGTAGACCATCACCTGACGCTGTTTCATCAGCGCCGCCATACGTACCGCGTTACGCGCATACTCGACGAACATCAGGAAGGTAGAGGTGTACGGCAGGAAACCGCCGTGCAGCGCGATACCGTTGGCAATCGCGGTCATACCGAATTCACGTACGCCGTAATGGATGTAGTTACCGGCGTTGTCTTTGTTGATAGGCTTAGAACCGGACCACAGAGTCAGGTTGGACGGCGCCAGGTCGGCAGAACCGCCGAGGAATTCCGGCAGCAGCGGGCCAAACGCTTCGATGGCATTCTGCGATGCTTTACGGCTGGCGATCTTCGCCGGGTTCGCCTGCAACTTAGCGATGAAATCGTTAGCTTTCGCGTCGAAGTCAGACGGCATTTCGCCTTTCATACGGCGGGTGAATTCGGCCGCTTCCTGCGGGAAGGCTTTCGCGTAGGCGGCAAACTTCTCGTTCCACGCGGCTTCTTTCGCCTGGCCGGCTTCTTTCGCATCCCACTGCGCATAGATGTCAGACGGGATTTCAAACGGAGCGTATTTCCAGCCCAGCACTTCGCGGGTCAGCGCGATTTCAGCGTCGCCCAGCGGCGCGCCGTGGGAATCATGGGTGCCTGCTTTGTTCGGCGAACCGAAGCCGATGATGGTTTTGCACATCAGCAGGGACGGTTTGTCGGTGACCGCGCGCGCTTCTTCTACCGCGCGTTTGATGGCATCAGCGTCGTGACCATCAACGCCGCGAACCACGTGCCAGCCGTAAGCTTCAAAACGCTTAGCGGTGTCATCGGTGAACCAGCCTTCAACGTGGCCATCGATAGAGATGCCGTTGTCATCATAGAACGCCACCAGTTTACCCAGTTTCAGGGTACCAGCCAGTGAGCACACTTCGTGAGAAATGCCTTCCATCATGCAGCCGTCGCCCATGAATGCATAGGTAAAGTGGTCAACAATGTCGTGACCAGGACGGTTAAACTGCGCCGCCAGCGTTTTTTCAGCGATAGCCATACCGACTGCGTTCGCAATACCCTGGCCCAGAGGACCCGTCGTGGTTTCAACACCCGCGGTGTAACCCACTTCCGGGTGGCCCGGGGTTCTGGAGTGCAGCTGACGGAAATTCTGCAGCTCAGACATCGGCAGATCGTAGCCGGTGAGGTGCAGCAGGCTGTAGATCAGCATGGAGCCGTGGCCGTTAGACAGCACGAAGCGGTCACGGTCAGCCCAGGACGGGTTAGACGGGTTGTGGTTCAGGAAATCACGCCACAGGACTTCGGCTATGTCAGCCATACCCATCGGGGCGCCCGGGTGACCGGACTTGGCTTTCTGTACTGCGTCCATACTTAGCGCGCGCAATGCATTGCTTAATGTTTTACGACTGAGCATTGGAGAGCTCCTTATTACGTAATATTTCCTGCAGCATCGCTTCCAGTTTTTCCTGATCGCAGGCAAACATACGAATACCTTCTGCCAGCTTGTCTACTGCCATAGGGTCCTGATTGTGCTGCCAGTAGAATTCAGACTCACTTAACGGGGAGGGCGGTGTGTGGGCTTCAACTGGTGGGGTAAGTGCTCTGACAAGTTCACCCTCCTGATGTGCCAGTGAATCAAGGAGTGGCGGGGAAATTGTCAGACGATCGCATCCTGCCAGTGCGAGTACCTGTTCGACTTTACGAAAGCTGGCTCCCATTATGACAGTGGGGTAACGATGTATTTTATAAAAGTCATAGATTCGTTGAACTGACTGTACGCCAGGGTCCATCTGGGGATCGTCAGTTGTTAACAATCCACGTTCCATATACCAGTCATAAATTCGGCCCACGAAGGGTGATATAAGCCAGACTCGAGCTTCAGCACAGGCGCGAGCCTGTGCAAAAGAGAACAATAGCGTTAAATTGCAGTGGATCCCTTCTTTCTCAAGTTCTTCTGCGGCCTTAATTCCCTGCCACGTGGCTGCGAGCTTAATAAGTATCCTGGAACGACTAATTCCTTGCTCTTCATACAGTCGAATCAACTTGCGTGCTTTCGCAACACACAAACCGCGGTCAAAAGATAATCTGGCATCAACTTCGGTAGAAACTTTACCAGGAACCTGCTGAAGAAGGGCTGCTCCTATATTAACTGCCAGCCAGTCACTGGCGTTAATTAGCTGTGTTTTTTCATTGCCTCCCTGTATGCGGGCCCAGGAGATAGCCTGTTGAAGGAGTGGGCGATAAACAGGTTGCGTTGCTGCTTTCAGAATCAGTGATGGGTTAGTGGTTGCATCTTCCGGTAAGTAATCACGGATAGCGGTGATATCGCCACTGTCCGCAACAACAGTAGTGAAAGCTTTGAGTTGATCAAGCATCGTCATAGTGTATCCCTCCTATTTACTTGCGCTACCAGGGTGTAAAAGTGTTTCGTAATAATCGATACGCTGAATTTTTGGTAAGGAACGTCCTGACTCGAATTCGGCTTCAAGCCAGGTGTCAACCAACATAAGCGCCAGTTCCTGGCCAATAACGCGAGCTCCAATAGTCATTATTTGAGCATTATTGCTTTTGCGTGCGCGGGAAGCGGAGTAAACGTCGTGGCATTGCGCCGCGCGGATACCCGGAACTTTGTTGGCGACAATTGCCATCCCAATCCCGGTTCCACACAGAAGTATGCCGCGTTCGAAAATGCCTTCTTTAATAGATGAAGCAAGGTTAAAGGCAATATCCGGATAAATTTGTTCGTTGTTTTCCACATCGTGACTGAAATCAATAACCTCAATACCTTTATTTTGCAGATGTGCTTTAACCTGATTTTTGAGACAGGTAGCAGCGTCATCTGCGCCTATAGCTACTTTTAACATCATTAATTCCTCATAGACTTAATACCTGCTTTGAACATTTGCTCTGCAATAGTGCATGTGTGTGATGATGTTCGGGGGTAATGTGCTTGCTTGAACAAATGCTCGGCAGTTGATCATGTGTTTATTCATTATTAGCAGGAAATATCTGCTTAAAAAAGCACATTAATAGCGGTATTTTGTAAATTGGTTAAAAATAAGACACTGTTCACATTTTGTTGTAGTGAATATTCTCCCTATTCATATGAACTGTTAGTGTTCATTTGTGATGATGTGCTTATGGCTGCCGGGGAGTCATTCCAACATTCTGGAGAAAAAAATGACCTGGATATTTAATCGACCTTCAGATTTCGCGAAAGAAATGGTGGCGGGATTTGTTAATGCGCATTCTTCTCTGGTGCGCCAGGTTCCGGGAGGCGTAGTACGTAACACGCAAAGTAAACCGGATAGTGTCGCTATCGTGATCGGCGGTGGATCCGGACACTATCCGGCTTTTGCCGGACTGGTAGGGCAAGGCCTTGCGCACGGTGCGGCTATGGGGAATCTCTTTGCTTCACCTTCGGCCCAACAAATATGTTCTGTGGCACGCGCTGCGAATAACGGGGGAGGCGTGTTGTTGGCATTTGGCAATTATGCAGGCGATGTTTTGCACTTTGGGCTGGCTTGCGAAAGGCTACGTGCGGAAGGTATCCCCTGTGAAACAATTGCAGTAACTGATGATATTTCCAGCGCCACGTTGTCGGAAAAAGAAAGGCGTCGTGGTGTGGCCGGTGATCTTGTTGTTTTTAAAGCAGCCTCAGCAGCCGCAGAGAGAGGTGATTCATTAGCGGAGGTACTGGCCGTTGCCCGACAGGCGAATGCCCGGACGCGTTCACTTGGTGTTGCTTTTAGCGGTTGTACCTTACCGGGTTCCGGGCATCCGTTATTTACGGTACCTGAGGGAATGATGGGGTTTGGTATGGGGATCCATGGCGAACCTGGCATCAGCGAAATTCCGGTTCCCTCAGCCGATATGTTGGCCGGGATGCTTACGGAGGCTTTGTTACTGGAGGTACCGCCTGAGGTTACCGCTATCAAAGGGGCCAGAGTGGGAGTAATTATAAATGGCCTTGGTTCAGTGAAATATGAAGAGCTGTTTGTCCTCTGGCATTACATTGAACCTCGCCTTCGTGGGGCCGGGGTCATCGTTGCTGATGTACAAATTGGCGAGTTTGTTACCAGCTTTAATATGGCTGGGATGTCTATGACTCTGGTCTGGTTTGATGAAATGCTTGAGCAGTTGTGGTTTTCTCCTGCCTTTACGCCTGCTTTTAAGAGGGGGGCTGCGATGGAGCATCTGCCGCTGACAGAGAAACAGTGTGATCGGGTGGTTATGCCATTGATGCCACAAGGTAGCCCGGCCTCCAGGGATGCTGCGGAAAAAGTGATGTGCATTTTAAATGCAGTTGCGGAAAAAATAATAGATAGTGCCTGCGAGCTTGGAAGAATCGATGCAATTGCCGGGGACGGAGACCATGGAATCGGTATGGAAAGAGGTGTCCGTGCGGCTCGACGTGCGGCTGAAAAGGCATTACGACAGGGGGCTGGGGTGGGGGCATTGTTGCAATGTGCTGCGGATGCCTGGGCTGATGAAGCGGGTGGAACCTCTGGCGCAATATGGGGGGTTATCCTCAATACGCTGGGAACATCTTTGGGGAATGAAGAATGTCCTGATGCGAAAGGTGTCGCGTATGCCGTGGCACAGGCAAGCGAAGGTGTGATGCATTTCGGGAAGGCGAAACCAGGCGATAAAACGCTGGTTGATGTGCTTCATCCTTTTAGTCAGGCCTTGCTGGAGGCTGCCGAAACTCACACACTATCCGTAGCCTGGCAACTGGCTGCAGGGGTTGCGCAATTAAGTGCTGAAAATACGGCACAGCTGGTTCCGAAAATTGGTCGCGCCAGACCGCTTGCAGAACGTAGCCTGGGTACACCAGACGCCGGAGCCGTTTCTTTGGCAATGGTCGTTATGACGGTGGCAGAATTTATGAAGCAGTCATGCCCGACCTTACAGACTCAGGAGGGCGTATGTCTGTAAATGTGATCGTTGGCATCAGCCATAAAACCTATTTTGGATATCAACAGACTCTGGAATGGTGTCAGAATGTTGCGGACAACCTGAGAAGTAACCAGAAAGCGCATGAAAATATTGAACTTTTCACTTTCCCTGCAATGCCAGCTATTGCTGATGGTATGGCGATTTTCAGAGACAGCGGTATGGCGGTTGGGGCGCAAAATGTCTGTGCTGAGCCTGCTGGAGCGTGGACAGGCGAGACCAGTGCTTCCATGCTAAAGGAGATTGGTTGCCGTTATGTCGAAATTGGACATGCTGAACGCCGGCGTCATTTTGGTGAGACCACAGGGATAATAAACCGGAAGCTTAATATGGCGTTTGATTGTGGGTTAATTCCTGTAATTTGTATCGGTGAAGAGTCAGAAATGGTGATGGAAGAGGCTGCAGCTTTCGCGAAAGCCCAGGTTAATGAGTTGCTTGCGCATCGAAAAGAACCACTGCCACCTCTAATCTTTGCGTGGGAACCCCAGTGGGCGATTGGCGCCCCTGAACCGGCAAGCGATGAATATATACGTTATGTTTGCAGCTCCGTTCGTTCCTGGCTTCAGAAACGTTTTGGAAAACAGTGCAGGGTTATATACGGCGGAAGTGCAGGCCCCGGTTTACTTGGACGTTTGTGGCCGGATGTGGACGGGATTTTTCTTGGCCGGTTTGCACATCAGCCATCTGCGCTGGAGGCAATTATTGAGGAAGCCCGGGAAATAGTCCGACAATAATGTAAAATTACGCCTTTTAAGCAGGTTTTCGCGTAATACGTTGCGAAAACCTGTGGGTATGGCCGGTGGGCATTTGGTTTGCGTATGTTTGCCCACGAAATGAAATACAGTGCTGGAGAAAAGCGTTAAATGGACAAGCCCATAGTGTCACAGGAATATGAGTTACTTACTGAGATTGCTGTAGCTTATTACTGTGATGAGATAACCCAGGAAGAGATAGCGAATAAATTTGGCCTTTCCCGTATAAAGGTAGGGCGTCTGCTGAAACGGGCGAAAGAGGAAGGGATAGTGGAAATTAACGTCCGTTATCACCCCGTGTTCAGCACACAACTGGAAAAACAACTTAAAGAACGTTTTCCCGTCAGTCGTGCTTTGATTGCCCTGGACCATCATGACGAAGAAGAACAGCGTCGTCAGGTTGCATCTCTTGTGTCGGCGTACTTAAATAATGTCCTTAAGGATAATGTTGTTGTGGCGGTCGGACAGGGCAGAAATGTGGCCTCGGTGGCGGAGTCTTCAGGGGTAATTCAGGGACGCGACTGTCGTTTTATTTGTGGCATTGGAGGTACTCATCGTCCCGGAGATGTCATCAATGCTGACCATATCAGTAGACTACTGGCTAAAAAGTTTGGCGGCAGCAGTGAATCATTGTATGCACCTGCCTATGTTGAAAACATACAACTAAAGGAACTACTGCTACAAAATGGTACGATAAAAGAGACGCTTGATCGTGCACGAAAAGCGGATATTGCGCTGGTGGGGATAGGCGATATGAATGAAGAAAGTTATATGGTGAAACTGGGATGGTTTACACCTCACGAGATTAATGATGCGAGTCTTAATCAGGGAGTTATTGGCGATATTGCCGGCTATGATTTCTTTAACGCACGTGGTGAGCACGTAAATACAG
This sequence comes from Salmonella sp. SG203, assembly GCF_013350575.1. Taxonomy (NCBI): domain Bacteria; kingdom Pseudomonadati; phylum Pseudomonadota; class Gammaproteobacteria; order Enterobacterales; family Enterobacteriaceae; genus Salmonella; species Salmonella sp. SG203. Next base: position 40,664 of record NZ_SNMT01000026.1, on the reverse strand, counting down.
TAATGGATAATAGAGTTATTGGTTTGAGTGTTGAAGAGTTGCGTCAGATCCCCTGTGTTATTGCTATTGCTTCTGAGAACACTAAGGCTATGGCGATTATGGGAGCATTGCGTACCGGTGCAATAGATATTATTGCTACAAGTGCAAGAAATATTAGAACTATTTTGAGTTTGAGTCAGTGATTATTCAGAGTTGGGCGACATCTCGCCCAGACTCATGTAGAGGGTAGTTTAGTCGGATGTTCTGACAAAAAGGTATCTGTACTGACTGACAATGATACACTTCATCTGATCAAGTTCACCGTGTGCCAGTATCAGTCTGATGATTTATTGGGGCAACTGTTATCAAAGAAGATAAAGGCTTAGTCATTCGACCAGTTAACAATAACCGAGTTATTATTAATCTTTACCTTGTTTAAATTGTAGTGTACGACTGAAATCGCAGTCAGAAAGTAATATAATGTCGTTGCTCTTTATAATGAGACCTTTTGTGGCAAGACATTTATTACTTTGCTTTACGTATATCATTCTACTATTAGTCATCCAGCGTTGATTATCATTGCCTGTGCAGGAATTCAGCATGTCACGTCGTTATGACTGCAGCGTTGTCACAACCCTGAATCAGCGCTGACGCAAGTGCTGGCGGCAGGGGGCGTGCCAAAGGGCTTTGTTCTGCACCTGCCACGACCACAACCGCCAGTGTAGACAATTTTCCACCAAAGAACTCTTGTCTGGTGCTGGTCGTAACACTCTTGATATCAGCACCGACATTGTCAGCGACCTGGCGAAACTAAGGTATCTGCAGCACTACATCAAAACTCAGTGCATAAAGTTGTTAATCATTGGCACTTACCGGAAGGGCAGACATCAGAATTTGCCGGAGTAACGCCCCAGTATGAACCACCAGGGCCAGCGCACGCTGTAAGCAAAAGAGCTGAAGCTAAAATAAGATATTTCATGTCGGTATACTCATAGATCATAAGGTAAAAGCCAGCCAGAATACGGGCTGGAAAAAATTTGTTTCGCACAATATACACGAGTTTCAAAGGGATAGTATATCCAGAAAATGACAACGCTCTGAGTCCCGTTTACAAAGGTATGCTGGGTTTCAGTTTTCGCTGCGATGCGCCCGGACAGAACGGTTGCTGTTCTGGGACGGGACGATATACAGGTTTCCGATATTCCGATGGATGATACACCAAACTACCTGACCGTTGCGCCTGATAGCAGCGTTTATCGGGCGCCATGTTAATCGTGGCCTGATATCATTATTTGTCCCTTGCTGTCCATGCAATGAAGATTAGATCACACATCAACAGCTCTTCAGAACTGCACTGCCTGCTTCAATTGCCACAGCACCTGGGTGCTTTATAGCGGGCGTTTGTGCCTGTGCCTGCTGCGTGCGTTAGATCACATTCCAAAAAAATCATCTTATTTACATGATGACTGCTTATCATCTTCACTCTGGCTTCGGAAGTAAAAAGATATATGTTCTGATTAATATGAATTTGCAGGCATTAAATATTGAGTCGATCATTTTAATAATGATTAATTCACATTTAAAACCATATAAACACTTATTGTAAAGAATTAAATATTTACACTAATCGTCAGAAAGACACTGAAAAGCGCCTCTCATTTTATAACTTATAATCAAATCTCAGGATGTTTCATCACATCTCTTAACTGCCTGTCAGTACTCAGTTTCCTTGCTTATAATTAGTTTGCAAAACAACTATTTCTATGATTATTCTTAATTATCGAGTTAATTCATCGATCTTATCGATCTGTTTTATTTGTTTTAATCGTATTGAGACTTTTCCTATAACTACTTCCGACATAAGCCGTGACACCCGAACTTCAGCCACCCGGGTTCAGTTTCAGACTTTAATATTCAGCTAATTCTGTTAAATGGTGGTTCCTGATTTCCCTCTGCACGGAATGATTCTTATTTCTTCATCTGCTTACGGTTTATGTCCGTACGACTCTTTGTTTATTCAGATTTAAAAGGACATATTTACTATGCGCAATAAATTATTATTAGCCATGGCAGTAACCGGCATGATGTACGGAGTTTCTGCCTATGCTGTTGATGACCCCACGCCTCCTGCTAAATTCGGTTCAGGCACTGTCACCTTCAGGGGCACCATCACAAATGCTCCATGCGATATTGCCACAGGCGATGACGACCTGCATGTGGACTTCGGACAGGTGTCCTACAGATCCCTGAAAACCCACGATGCCGCTGATGACGCACATGCAAAAAACTTCACTATCCATCTGCAGAACTGTGAATTTGATAAAGGTAGTGCCCCACAAGGTGGGGGAACAGCACCAGATCTGATGTCCAAAGTACAGATTGCCTTTTCCGGCACCCCGGCAGCTGACAGTAAAAAAGCTTTTGTCAGTGCCACTGACCGAAATCTCGGCGTTCAGCTAGCAGACGCCAAAGGTGTCATCATTACCCCTTCTGCCGCACCTGATTTCGATACAGCGGGTGACCCTGTTCAGTTGAATCCGGGTGACACCCCGCTGGTTTACACCGCAAAACTGATAAATGTGGGAACAACGGATGGTTTAGTTAAACCCGGGGCTTTCACTATTCCCGTCAATTATACCCTGAAATACCAGTAAGTTAAATTTTCCGGCCAGTAATACAAAGCCGTCCACGAAAGGAGTCGGGCGGCTTTATCTGCTACTTCCGGGTGAACCGCTCCGGTTTGATGGGATAGGGACCGTCTCCCGGAAACCCGGTGCGGTTTACGACGGTGCTCCTGAAGGTCTCTGACACGGACGACAATGCTGATATATCACACTATGAAACCAGGCAAACTCGCCATACTGACAGCCCTGACTCTGACCACCCCGGCCGCGCTGGCAACTGCGTTTGACGCCAGCCTGCTCAGTACCAGTGACCCGGCCGGGGCTGACCTGTCGGCATTCAGCCGGGAGGGCTATGTCGCACCCGGTAACTATATGCTCGATATCTGGCTGAATAACCGTAAGCGATAAGTGAACGCCGTATTGACGGTTATTTCGTTGGCAGATCCACGTTCCAGGGCAACAGTTCGCTGACCCGATTGGCCGACCACTCTGGAAGAAGCGACAGGATATGCCGCAGGTAGGCTTCCGGATTTATCCCGTTCAGTTTGCATGTCTCGATCAGGCTGTACACCATCGCACCTCTGTCACCACCATGATCATTACCGAAGAACAGCCAGTTCTTTTTCCCCAGGCAGACGGAACGGAGGGCTCGTTCGGCGGCGTTATTATCGATCTCCGCCAGTCCATCTTCACAGAAGTAAGCCAGCGCTTCTTTGCGGTTCAGAAGATACCAGAACGCTGCGGGCAGTCTGTCTTTTCGCGAGGCGCCAGCCACCTTTTCCTCCATCCAGTCGTATAACTCCAGCAGAAGAGGTTTGCTTCTGCTCTGTCTTACCCTGAGTCGTTCCGCTTCCGGGAGACCGCGTATTTCTTTCTCTATGGCATACAGCTCACCGATACGCGACAGTGCCTCTTCGGCTATGACCGAGGTTCGTGATGGTTCCCAGACGTCGTTGATCCCTCTGCGGGCATGCGCCATACAGGCGGCTTCCGTTAACGGACCACCTTTACGATCTGCACTGAACAACGCTTCATAACCAGCGTATCCGTCACACTGAAGCACTCCATGGAAGTGACGCAGATGATTGTGGGTATGTTTACCGCTCCAGTCCGGCGAGTAGGCGTACCAGACTGCCGGCGGATCTGATGATCCGGCGTCCCGATCATCACGCACATAGACCCATATATGCCCCTTTTTGGTTTTTTTCGTTCCCGGTGCCAGAACTTTCACTGGGGTGTCATCCACGTGAACTTTACGTCCACTCATCACATACTGGTAAAGCGCATCCACCACCGCACTGAGCAGGCGGCAACAGGCATCAACCCAGTTAGAGAGCAGTACCCGGCTCAGCACCACGCCATGCTGGCGCTCCAGAATTTCGGACAGGCGATAAAGAGGTGTGTGTTCGCAGAACTTCGCCGTCATAACCCGGGCCAGCAGACCCGGACCGGCGATCCCTCTCTCGATCGGACGTGACGGAGCAGGGGCCTCCACGATACAGTCACATTTTGTACAGGCCTTTTTTACCCGTACCGTGCGGATCACTTTCATCGCGCTGGTCAGCAGTTCCAGTTGTTCTGCACTGACCTCACCCAGGAACTCCAGCTCTCCGCCACATCCAGGACAACAGGTTTCGGCAGGCTCCAGTCGGTTTATTTCTCGGGGAAGGTGTTCCGGGAACGGGCGACGATGCCGCGATTGCCTTAGTTGGCGGGGAACCTGTGGATCTGCTTCCCGCCCGCTCTTACGGTCGCTTTCGTTCTCCTGTTGCTTAAGCAGGGCTTCGGCTTCTTCAACCTGTCGGCGAAGTTTTTCTGAACGGGTACCGAACAACATCCGGCGCAGTTTTTCCAACTGGGCACGAAGACGCTCGATTTCGCGTTCACCTTCTTCAACTTTTTCTTCGGCACGGGCGAGCGCTGTGCGCAGGAAGGCCTCCGTCTCTTCGATAAGACGGAGCTGAGTATCTTTCTGACGTAGCTCCTCAGCCTGCTGGATGAGCAGTCTCTCAAGTTCAGCAAGACGGGCGGGAAGTGGTTTATTCATTCCCGCCTTATAATATTTTCAGCCTGTAAATTACAACATTTTCAGGATATTGCGGCGGGAAGTTTTTGGCTGACGCCAGTCCAGCCTGTCAAGCAGCAGGGTGAGTTGTGAGCGGGTCAGGACAATCTTTCCATCTCTGGCAGCAGGCCAGATGAAGTGCCCTTCCTCCAGTCGCTTTACATACAGGTTCATGCCGTCGTTATCGGCCCAGAGCACCTTTACCATATCGCCTTTCCGGCCCCGGAAGATAAAGATATGGCCGGAGTGGGGGTTTTCATTCAGTACAGACTGTACCTGCTCACCCAGTCCGTTGAAGGATTTACGCATATCCGTCACACCGGCAACCAGCCAGATACGACATTCTGATGGCAGATTCATCACTTTCCTGTCCTCCCGGTCAGTTCGCGGAGCAGTACTGCCAGTAGTTCTGATGACGGTTTTTCCAGCGTCATTTTACCGTAACGGAACTCCACGCAGCAGGAAGCTGCATTCAGCACAGGTAACAGTTCCGGCTCTGTTTTTAATTCGCCTGATGGTGTCGTGTCAGATATCACCTCAACAGGAAGCAACGTCGGTGGTGTTGAAGTGTTTATGGTTGCAGGGAGACGACGTGATACGCGACCTTCCTTCTGCCAGAGCCGTAGCCATTTGAAGATAACGTTGTCGTTGATGCCGTTTTCACGGGCGATCTGCGCAATGCAGGCATCAGGGCGGGAAGCAAGTTCAACTATACGAAGTTTGAAGTCGTTCGAGTAAATTTTACGGGGTTCTTTTCGCCAGGATTGAGATTCCATACTTAGATGTCCGTCTGTACAGGTGGACGTCTAAGTTACCAGCACTGGCTTAAAGGCTACATACGGCGGCCAGTTTACGCTTACGAATAACCAGTCTGTCCGGGAGCAATATTCAGTCAGGGTGGTGCCGTATGATGACAGTGGCGATTCGGTCATCTGTGTGACGCCAGCCATGGTGGATATGCTGGGTCTGAAGGATGATATTGTCCGTGGACTGAAAGCTGTTCCCGGCACGGAAAGCAACGTGAGTGGCGGGCATTGTCTTAACCTGAACACCAGGGACAGTAAGGTACAGTACAGCGCTGAAAAACAGCGCCTGACCTTTGTTATTCCTCAGGCCTGGATGGAGTACAGAGACCCGGACTGGGTGCCGCCTTCCCGCTGGAGTGATGGTGTCGCCGGGGCGGTGCTGGACTATAATCTCTCGGCAAACCGGTATATGCCGCATCATGGTGACACCTCCACCAGTTACAGCCTGTACGGCACTGCCGGATTTAACCTCGGTGCCTGGCGTCTTCGCAGTGATTACCAGTACAGCCGCTATGACAGTGGTAACGGGAATGCGCAGTCTGATTTTTACCTGCCACAGACTTATCTGTTCCGACCGCTGCCGTCGCTGCGTTCAAAGCTGACGCTCGGCCAGACATATCTCAGTTCCGCCATTTTTGACTCCTTCCGCTTCGCCGGTATCACCCTGGCCAGCGATGAGCGGATGCTGCCGTCCTCCCTGCAGGGCTACGCCCCGCAAATCAGCGGCATTGCGAACAGTAACGCGCAGGTCACCGTCAGTCAGAACGGCCGCGTTCTGTACCAGACCCGGGTTTCCCCCGGTCCCTTTATCCTGCCGGACCTGAGCCAGAACATCAGCGGTAACCTCGATGTCAGCGTCCGGGAAAGCGACGGGACGGTTCACACCTGGCAGGTCAACACCGCCAGCGTACCCTTTATGGCCCGTCAGGGACAGGTCCGCTATAAGGTGGCGGCCGGCCGCCCGCTGTACGGCGGACGCTATAACAACAACACGGTCAGTCCTGATTTTCTGCTGGGGGAGGCCACCTGGGGCGCATTCAATAACACCTCCCTGTACGGCGGGGTCATTGCCTCCACCGGCGACTACCGGTCTGCTGCCCTGGGGATTGCGGAAAACCTGGGCATACTGGGAGCCCTGTCCGCTGACGTCACCCGCTCAGATGCCCGTCTGCCGAAGGGACAGAACCAGTCCGGCTACAGTTACCGGATTAACTATGCCAAAACGTTTGATAAAACCGGCAGCACGCTAGCCTTTGTCGGTTACCGGTTTTCCGATCGTCACTACCTTTCCCTGCCGGAGTATCTGCAGCGCCGGTCGGCGGAGAGCGGTGATTTCTGGCATGAAAAACAGAGCTACACCATCACATACAGTCAGTCCATTCCGCAACTGAACATGAGTGCTGCGTTGTCGGTCAGCCGGCTGAATTACTGGAATGCAGCATCGAACAACAACTATATGCTCAGTCTGAATAAATCCTTCAGTCTCGGCAGTATCCGGGGCATTTCAGCCTCCGTTTCTCTCGCCCGCAATCAGTATACCGGGGGAGGAACGCAGAACCAGGTGTATGCCTCATTTAGTGTCCCGTGGGGTGACAGCCGGCAGGTCAGCTACAGCATGCAGAAGGATAACCGGGGCAGCATGCAGCAGTACATGAACTTCAGCGATTTCCACAGCCCCGATACAAGCTGGAATATCAGCGCCGGTCACAGCCGGAGTGAAACCGGCAGCAACAGCACCTTCAGCGGCGGTATCCGGAGCAGCCTGCCGTGGGGACAGGTCAGTGCAGACGCGTCATTACAACCGGGGCAGTACCGCAGCCTGGGCCTGAACTGGTACGGTTCGGCCACCGCCACGTCCCACGGTGCCGCCTTCAGTCAGTCAATGGCCGGGAATGAACCCCGCATGATGATAGACACCGGCGACATCTCCGGTGTACCGGTCTCCGGAGGCAGCGGCCTGACTAACCGCTTTGGCCTTGCGGTGGTAAGGAGCGGCGGAAGCTACCGGCACAGCGATATTTCAGTCGACGTCGCCAGCCTGCCGGAGGATGTGGAAGTCAGCGACTCTGTCATCACCCAGGTACTGACGGAAGGAGCCATCGGTTACCGGCAAATTGGTGCCGTCCGTGGAGAGCAGGTGCTCGGGAGCCTGCGGCTGGCCGACGGTAAAGCCCCGCCGTTCGGTGCACTGGTGGTATCGGAACGCACCGGCCACACGCTGGGTATGGTGGGTGATGACGGGCGGACGTATCTGGCGGGTATCAGCGGGGAAGACCGTCAGGCACTGACCGTGTCGTGGAACGGCCGGGTACAGTGCCGTCTGGACCTTCCGGAGAAGGTGACGCTCAGCCAGGGGCCGCTTCTGCTGCCCTGCAGGTAACAGAACCGGTGACATTTAAACGGAGAATATAAAGTGAAAAACAGCAGATTAACAGGTACGGCGATATTCGTACTGGCGGTAGCGTGGAGCCAGAGTAGCCATGCAACCATCAGCGTTGACCGGACGCGTGTCATCATGGACAGCAGAGACAGGAGTGTTTCTGTCACCCTGAGCAATGAAAGTAAACATTCCCCGTTTCTGGCTCAGTCCTGGGTGGAGGATGCTGATGGTGTACGGACGGATGCGCTGGTCGTTTTGCCCCCTCTGCAGCGTATTGACAGTGGACAAAAATCTCAGGTCCGTATCACTCAGGTCAGGAGCATGACGAACCGTCTGCCGAAGGACAGGGAAACCCTGTTCTGGTTCAACGTCAGGAGCATTCCGCCGAAACCGGATACAACTAACGTGCTGCAGCTGACCCTGCAGAGCCAGCTGAAACTGTTTTACCGTCCGGCTGCCATCGCCCGGGGGGATAACGACCAGCCGGAGAAAAAACTGGTGGCGGAGCGCAATGGTAGTGAGCTGACATTAAAGAACCCCACGCCATATTATATTTCTGTGGTCTGGCTGGGTACTGACCGCCGCCACCACCTCAGCGGATTCGGGGACGGGACAATGGTTGCACCGTTTGGAAGCCTGCCACTGAAGGCCCGCCTGCCGGAGGGGAGTCGTCAGTTGTGGGTGGGCTATGTCGATGACTATGGCGGACTGCAGATGAACCGCTATACCTGTGATGTCCGGCGTTGTGCACTGAAAGGTGAAGGGGATGCCTCATGAACAGGCCATGTTTGTGGGGAATACCGGCTGTGCTGCTTATTCTGCTCAGTATTATCAGCTTACCGGCCCGGGCATTAGATGATGGTTGTACAACGTTATCAGGTTCAGTCCAGTTGAGTAATGTTAACTCAAATATAAGTACAGCAACATCTGGCCAGATACTGTACTCCAGCAGTCACACTATAAGTTACGAATGCACCAGAGGTGGCATAAGCGCTGGTGACTTTCAGACTCATATGATTTTTACGACTGATTTTCGTAATTTGATAGATTTATTCAGACAACTGGGGTTGGGCCTGAACCTCCACATCACAGAAACAGATTCAAAGGGTACATCCGGTACGGTTGATATAACGTGGGCGCAGATTCTGAAGAATATAGCAACCCCTGGCAAGGCAGTTAAATTTGGCCCGGTAAGGAACAGTCAATACCAGGCCGGTGAAACTGCCACATTATCAGCAGTCATATCCCTGGAGTTATTTGTTGATAATAATTTTAAGAATACCATGCTGGTTAAACCGATATCCGGGATGCAGATTATGGATTTAGTCAGTGGTTCTTCTGGTTCGGCGAAAAGGGCTGCAATATCTACTAGTGGGTTTAACCTCAGGCTACTTCCGGATAACCTTGGTACAGTAGATATTTCACCTGGGCTGGTCAGTCTGGGGCATTTTTATATAACAGATGCAGAAAAGAAAAGCGGGTCGTTTACAGTAACTGCCCGTCAGCAGAATGCTGCTAACAGTGCCTTCAGTGTTGCACTGAGGATAAAGTTTAATGCACCAGTGGGAATGTCCCTGACGTCAGATGGTACAGCTGTATTACTCAAAAATACGGGAGATTCCGGCAATAATGGCCTGCAGCTCTCGATAGTGGAGGATGAGAGCGGGAAGAAGGTGATATTTGATAAAGATGAGGAGATGGGAAGTATAAATATAGGGACATCCTCTTCAGGACGAACACAGAAAACATATCATGCAGTGCTGGATAAAACCGGGGTTCCGGTAACCGGAAACTTCCAGGTTTCAAGCGCCGTTACTGTTACATATAACTGATATGGCTGTTTTTAATGTCGCGTGAAAAATAAAGTTTTTTTAAGTTATTACAGCAATAAGTCTGTGTGAAATATTGTGACAATTCACTCTGGTATTTATTTCATTACATTAGCTGATGGAGGAATTACTGTGTGCCCCCATAATACTCACGAAAAAAAGAAGCAGTATATTATTACGGGTAATGATATTCATTATCCTTCCCAGACAAATCATGATACCTGCTTTATTCCGGAGAATGTGCGCCAGTACACCGGTGAACCTCTGTACATCATCGTGGCGCACTGGTGTCAGCAGCAGCAGGACTGGGTTCAGCGCGGGCAGATATCAGAGGCCTTTCACATTACCGCCAGGCGTGCCAGCTATCTGATTTCCTACCTTAGAAATAAAGCTTCGCGGGTGGTCTGTGTCTGTCGCCGCCGGACGTTGTCCAATAAAGCGCAACGCTGTGAAATTTATGTCGTGCGTGTTCTTGAAAGCCCTGAGCCTGCCCCGCGAGAACGTACCGTAACGCCACCACTCTCACGCCGGCGGGTGGGGAACGGAGACAGGGCACAGGCGAATGAACTGTGGAACCGGCTGCGCAGTAACAGGAGTGCGGGAAAAATCCTGAAAAAGGAGGATGAAGATGACGGCGTATAATCTGACAGTGGCCCGGCAGGTCATTATTCACGGTGACTGCTGGCCGGTGGTGAGTGCTGTGGCACATCTGAGCCGGGCAGTTCTGCCCGGGAGTGAATGTGAAACCACGTACACACTGCCAGAACTACTGCAGCAACTGCACCGAAAGCCGGAGGCAACGCTGGTGCTGTGCCTGCGTCCCCGTGAACATATTTTTTTGTTCTATGCCCTTAAAGAGGTACTGCTGTATCACCCGGCACTGGTTATCAGCGATGAAATGCTGTTCAGTGACCAGGTGGTTCTCCACCACTGGGGAGAACTGCCGGTGGTGCTGCACCAGGAGCTCACCGCCATGGTGACACGAATAAAGCGCCACGAAGAACTCTCCTGCCGGGTTGAAAGCAGACTGATCAGTTTTCTGGCGGACCCGAAACCTGCCACTGGATTATTCACGGTTCCACTGATTTTTAATAACCCGAAGCGTCTGATGAATCACATGGCATTATTGATGAACCGGGCAATGATAAACTGTGGCGTCACACCCGAGCAGCAGAAGCTGCTGGGAGAGGCTTACAAAGGGCGATATTCATTGGCCGGACTAAAAAACAGACTGCACAAAAACGAGAAGCAAATATGGCAGGATAAATATCGGCTGCTGGTAAAACTGGGCATGAAAAACCGACTGTATGAACTTCTCTACGGTACACGTTTTTGTCCGGATATACAGCGAACAGAGTTTGTTGTCAGCGCCAGTGAAATAAGGCAGTAAAAGCGATCAAAGAATGGCGAAAGTATATTGAGAAGGAATCCCATTACTCAGACCGGGGAGTTGACTAAAAAATCTTACCTGGCATAAGCAAAATCTTCATTCTCAGCCCAGTTATCCTCAAAATATATGACTTTAGTAAGGCTTTTGTTTAGTGGATGAAACTACATTCGTTTAACTTTCGGGTCCTTAAGATGTTAAAAATGCTGTAGCAATGGCTGAATTGAAAGCATATATATAATTCGTAAAAATCGCAACGAATCATAAGCAGACTTATATAGTCAAGCTGATTTCGATGTGATTGAACTGAATAATAAAACTTGAGGGGTTGCAAAAAAACACCTGCAAACAGTAGCTTTTTACGTTGCGGCGAATCTTGACCTGAGTGGAGAAGCAAAATGGTTACAGATATCGGGAGTTTCTGGTGGCAACGATATGCAAGTCATTGTTAGTCCAGACTTGTGTATTACATGTCTATTATGCAGGTGACAGCTTAACAAATTGGGGACATCTCAGTTAAAGAGATCTTCATCGTGTCTCAGATGGAGCTAAAGGAAAAATGACAGAAAACATTCAGAAGAAATTCAGAAGCAAAATTCCGCTAGGCATTGATGTACTGAGCGCGACAAAGCTTCGTATTAACAAAGTGTTTGATGCTTTTGACCGGATAACCCTGTCATTTTCTGGCGGAAAAGATTCAACAGTAATGTTTCATCTTGTAGCAGAAGAAGCCCGGCGTCGTGACCGAAAATTCTGCGTTTTATTCATAGACTGGGAAGTTCAATACCATTCAACAATCACTCATGTTGCTAACATGCGTGAGCTTTATGCTGACTGTATTGAGGATTTTTACTGGGTATGTCTGCCCATAACCACAGTAAATGGTGTGTCAGCCATTCAGCCTGAATGGACCGCATGGGAACAGAATGTAAACTGGATACGTCAGCCACCAGATGGGGCTATTACAGATTATGATTACTTCCCTTTTTATCATTATGGGATGACCTTTGAGTCTTTTATCCCCGCTTATAACAAATGGTTCTCTACTGAACAGCCAGCGGCAGTAATGGTTGGCATACGGGCTGATGAGTCACTTAATCGCTTTCTGGCGATAAGTTCAAGACGTAAACTTCGCTTGTCACCTGAACTACCATGGACTACTCAGCAGAAGGATGGGAACTGTTATGCTGTTTATCCATTATATGACTGGAAAGTTCGTGATATATGGCGTTTTCATGCTGTCAGCGGTTTACCTTACAACAGCATTTACGATCTTATGTTTCGTGCTGGAGTGAGTCTGCCCGCTATGCGCATTTGTGAACCTTTCGGCCCGGAGCAGCGTAAGGGGTTATGGCTGTACCATATTCTGGAACCCGATACCTGGAGTAAGGCCTGTGAACGTGTCAGTGGGGCAGTCAGTGGGGCAAAATACGTCAGGCACGGACGGGACTACTTTGGAAAACATAGAATTGAAAAACCACACCATCATACATGGCAAAGTTATGCATATTTTTTATTATCAAGCCTTCCATTACCTACAGCCGAACATTACCGTACCAAAATAGCTGTCTATTTAAGATGGTATCAGGTACGGGACTGGCCTGAAGGAATACCGGATGAACAGGATGGAGATACAGGGAGTCGAGATATCCCTTCCTGGCGCCGTATATGCAAGGTCATTATGCGTAATGATTACTGGTGCCGTGGCTTGTCATTCAGCCCGACGAAAAGCCAGAACTATCGTCGTTACATGGAAAGATTGAAACAGCAACGCGAGGAATGGGGGCTGATATGAAAACTGAACTGGAAGAAAAACTGAAATCCATTGAAAGCTTATTACGAGGAATGCCTGAGGATGAACGTCTTTCCACGTTAAATATTATCCGTTCCAGATTGCATGAGCTAAGTCCATTCAAAGATGAACCTGTTGACTGTGTTTTATGGATTAAAGCCAGTAAATTAAAAGCCAATGAATATAACCCTAATATCATGGCCCCAACCGAACAGCGCTTGCTATACACTTCACTATTGACTGAGGGATATACCCAACCCGTTGTTGCGACAAAGGGATTAAAAAGTTTCACCGTAGTGGATGGTTACCACAGAATGCAACAAGGTAAGCATAAGCCAGTCCTGAGGGAACGGCTGAAAGGCTATCTGCCAGTAGTTATATTACATCATGAAAGTGGAGGTGAAGGAGAAAGGCGAGCTGCGACTGTCAGACACAACAGGGCAAGAGGACAACATGCAGTGGCAGCTATGTCAGAACTTGTTCGCGATCTGTCACGGCTTGGATGGAGTGACGAACGTACAGCGAAAGAATTAGGGATGGATAAAGATGAAGTACTTAGACTTAAACAAATAAGCGGACTGGCAGAAATGTTTGGTGATGAATCGTTTTCGGAAGCGTGGACAGTGGAGTAAAATAACTATCTGATATGGGATTAAAAACAATTGTGCTATGCATGCTGTTGAAAATGACAAGCAAGAAATACTAAGCCGGAAAAAATGACTATTCCCGGCTTAATTATTGACACTGATTTTAAAACAGCAATCAATAAATACTCTATTAATTAGATAAATTGTGGTTCTTCACTTCTTATCATCACTTAGGAAAAAGATCCCGAGCGGTATCGAAAACAAAACAGTAAAGACAACGCTGTAAACAAATATCATTGCTGACTGAATAATAAACATAGAAAGCGTCCAGTCTTTCAGTTCAATATTATACTGCCATATAACACCGCCTATTGTAGCCCGTGTCATAACACTTGCAGCAATGATAAACACCATCGCAACAGAGAATAGAAACCGCTTTCCGTTTCGGGTTTTCAACTTTTCTTTTATCATTAGTTCGCCCTCAATAAGTTAGCTGAACAGTGAAGGTAGCAGTAACATTTCAGGCCTACATCCATAGTAAGACATGGCGATTTTAACTGGTTTACCATCAACCACCTATTCTGTAACTGAACCTGCCCACATCTTCACAACTGCTCCACTCAGTAAGAAAACACAGTTGATCTATGCAATCTAAAATGATTAGCATATATCTTTCATATAACACATTCAGAGAGAAAGAGTACATGCTATTACGCTATCTCCAACTGTTAAATATTGTTTTTTATGACAAGGTTTTTCGTTAGAAACTGAATTATGACTACCTGCTCTGTAGATAGGCACTATGACACTGAATTTTCACTGTTTAATACACTGGCGGAAAAATGGAAGGTTACCAGACGTTATTGATTTTATTCATTGTGTATCTTGCCGGGTTTTTGCTGTATCAGACGCTTAGAGTTCGCAACAAAAAAAAGTAATTCCCTCTGGTATTGTATAGGCATTTTTATCAGTACAGTCATTTATCAACTTCATCTGCGCGGAGAGATGAGGGTTATCGTCTCATTATACTTACGAAAAAGGGAATATATACTCTGGGCAGAAAGAGTATTGAACGAGGATACTGCACGGTGCTTCTCTGTTCTCTATATCAGTGCTGGGTACATATTTAAGTATGTGCCTGGTAAGTTATAGCCTCTCAGGAAAATCCATGGTGGGTTGGCATAGTATTTCAGTAGATGGCCGAAAAACGTTGGAACATCTCATCTTCGACATGAAGTAAGTGTTACCTGACATAAGGTGATGTTTTATTAGTATATTTTACCTTCCGTTACTCAGTTAACAGGTTGTCTTCATTAACGATTAGTGACAGTTTTATTTTAAAAACTAATGACATCATTCACCTGCAAATCTTACTGTTTTAATGCAGCCCATTCTTGACACGTGAGGAATTTAAAATGCTGAAAAAAGATATGACAGAGAAACTTAACGACCAATTGAATCTTGAACTTTTTTCTTCCCTTCTTTATCAACAAATGAGTGCATGGTGCAGTTATCACAGTTTTGAAGGTGCAGCTGATTTTCTGCGACGCCACGCTCAGGAAGAGATGGAGCACATGCAACGCCTGTTCTCATACCTGACCGATACCGGGTGTATGCCACGAATCGGTGCTGTGGAATCTCCTGTGGTTGAATTTGATTCCCTGATGGCACTGTTTAAAAAAACCTATGAACATGAACAATTAATCACACATAAAATCAATGAACTGGTACATGTGGCTATGAGTACACAGGATTATCCAACTTTTAACTTTCTGCAATGGTACGTTGCTGAACAGCATGAAGAGGAGAAACTGTTCAAATCCATTCTTGATAAACTGGCGCTCGCAGGTGACACAGGTGAAGGGCTTTATCTGATTGATAAAGAAATTGCCTCGATGGGAAATTCTGTCTGAAGTGATAGTTACTGTAACGGACGGCTTGATCTCAAAACGGGGAAGTGTCATTTCCCCGTTTACATCCAACCAGTTATTAAAAATCAGAATACAGCAAAATAATGAATCACTTAATTCCACTTTTTAATAAGCTACAACCAGTTAATAGTTATTCGTCAGCATAAAATAATCTGGCAGAATGATTCACGTGACAGCCAGAAAAAAAACTATTACTAAAAATATTATTGCTCTGTGTGGTACATAGTATCTATGATTTATTATCTTCAATACCATCTATATAAGGTGAAGATAAGAATAGCCCAAAAGAAAGAACAAACAATCATAGCAATTATGAGAGAGCGACAGCCATTTTGGCTCATTACTTATATCCTGATATTTTATTGTTAATAATATGAATGTGATTTGTAACGAATTTGCTGTGTATCAATTCTCTGGCTATTAAAACAAATTCTTCTTTATGAAAGTATTGCATGATTCAAAATCCCGTAATCCTTATAAGATACATTATCTGACAGAACTAGTTCAATTATCAGTCTGACAATGGATTCTTGCTCCTGATTTCCTGTTTCTGCGGTTTACCCCGCAGTGGAAATTTGTTGAGACTAATGGGAATCAGGTGTATCTTTTCCAGTTGGACACCGAGATGTTCGATTTCACATAAATGTCCCGCACTCTTTTTTCGAAGTGTTTATTGTGGGCAGTAACTTTATTTAGTCGATAAAACGGAACTGAGTATCTTTCTGGCATAGCGCTTAAGGCTGTGCAGCCTCTCCAATTTTAAACATGAGAAAATATTTATTTATACCTTATAATGTTTTCTTCCAGTAAATATCAAGATTTTTTTAACATTAATGTGGGGAATTTTTTGGTAAAACAATATTTATTTATAATGCAGCAGAATGATTTAGGGCTGTGATCCCTGACAACATGTAGTATTGCTAACAACACGGTGCGTCATTTCAGGTATTTTGTTCAACTTTCGTGGCTCCATTACGTTGGGAGAGCTTAGTCGACGTAATTTCCGACACAGTTGAACACTTGCGGAAGTGTTTATAAATATAAACGTTTATACCTGTGCTGGGCGAACTGACTGGTCGTAAGAGCGAATGCTGGCATAGGGGGAGTTAAGGAAGATACTATATATCACGTTCAGTTCCGCTGATCACGGGGTAACCTGACGTCATATGGCACAAAATGTCATTGCAATCAATTATCTGTTGATTATAAATTCTTTGTGTCGTGGTGAATCCCGTCAGCCCGGGGCGTGGGTAATTTCATTCATAATGCCAATATGTACTGAATCCTTTTCGCGGAGCGTTTCACCGGGGCGTCCGGCACCGCAACATTCATATTGCACTATGCAAAACACGAAGTACGCTCTTCGCAACATTTTCTGGGTTGGTTCACCGGATGTGGTGGAATGAAGACTAATCATTCGCTTATAATGGAAGTACCATACAATCCTTCGTGTGGTTCATAACCTTATTGAGTATGATGTCAAATGTACAAATCAGATTGGCAACAACATATGCAATCCGTAGTTAAATTATGATGCCTGTGAAAATCAGGAACGAGCAGTTATCAGTTCGATAGTCTGATTGTTAAAAAAATTTATTTCAAAAGAATCGGGTATGTTGTGTCATCTGCACGCTTGAACGTGAATATGATCATTGCTGAGATGGAGAGGATTGAATCTTTAACATATTTCATTATCAAAACTTATGAACTAATTATAGGATAAAAAAAGGGGCTACTTTCTGATGCCTGGCAGGGAACTGATATTATCAGATATGTTGTTGAGCTTTTTTGTATCTAATTGGTAGGTTGCAGGAGGACATCGAAAATTAATGGAGGGCTGCATGCAACCCACGGATAATGATAGATGTCTGAGTCATTTTTTATACATGGGTTGGGCCACGGTCTTATATTTGAGAAGTTTCTTCTGTCACAAGTAACAGGGTTTAAGTATTTACCCAGAACAATGGCTGGCGCACATAAGCATAATGTAATGCAGAATAGGATAATATGCCACTTCCAATGTGACAGTCATGATAACTATTGAGATTAAATTTTTATTTTTTTATTATTTTTCTCTAAAATAATGATACAGACAGTCAGTACTATTAATAATATTGCTATTATCCCAAGTAGAGCAAAAACACCGTTCCACGAATAATATTTTTGAATCATTGCTATCGGTGCTCCTGCCAGGGCCGCTCCCACATAAGTAACGCCCCCTTTTAACCCCGTTGCTGCACCCGCACCATCAGCATGGGATGCCTCTATCACACCTAAAGCGAATAACATTTGTGGGGCATAAATCCCAGCGCCGATAATAAAGAAACATATTGCAACGAGATAATAATGAATGTGTATAGTTAATGCTACCCCACCCATTCCAAGGATCAAAAAAAGACTGTAAATTAAAATTGTTGTCCATCTGTCAGCATGGAAAAATTTATCTGAAATGACACCAGATGTCAGCCCACCTAAAATACCTCCAACTTCAAACCATGCTACCAGTGAGTTTGATTTTATTAAATCCCATCCTAATTCCTTCACAAAATATACACTTACCCAGTCATCTGTTACGGTTCTGATAATATAAATGCACAGGTCGCCACAGATAGCGATCCATATAACAGGGTTATTTAAAATATAAGTGCAGAACATTCTAGACGTGGTTAAACCTGTCTCTGAACGATTGTTTATCTCGAGTTGTTTTCGATCATTCCTCCAGAGGCCAACATTCGGTAATCCATATTTTTCTGGTTTATCTCGCATGAAGACAGCAGAAATAATTGCCTGGATTAAAGTAATCATGGCTGGAACAAAAAAAGCGTATCTCCAGTTACCACTATAAGCTATAACAGCTGAAGCGATAAGAGGGGCAAGCGCACCTCCGACGTTGTGTGATGTGTTCCATAATGAATACCAGCCACCCCTTTCTGATTTTGAATACCACTGACTGATCGCTTTAGCAATGGGAGGGAAGCCACATCCTTGGGCAATCGCTGTTAAACAGTATAGTGCTAACAATATTGTAACGTTATTACTCATTCCAACACCGATGTTAATTATTGCGATAACTAATAAAGTCGGTGCCAGAAATAAACGGGGGTTGATTCTATCGGCTAATAACCCTGAGCCGAATTTTGATATCCCATAAAGTATGTAATAAATTGAAGAAGCGGTACCAAATTGTACTGCTGTCATACCAGTATCATGCATTAGTAACGGAGCGGCAGCAGCGAAGGCTTTTCTCGATATATACATAACTGTATATGTTAAGAAAGTAGTTATAATAATTTGCCATCTGATTTTCCTGTAAATTTTATCCGACATTTTTATTACCCTTGTATCTTAATGATAGGTGTTTGAAATATAAAAAAGTAAAAGAAGGTTTTCACTTATAATGTAATTTGATTATCATGTATATTGATTTGGCTCAATTAATTACTAACTACATTTATTTTTCATGGGTAACATGGATCTATCTATAAAATATATAAATACAGAATTTAGAGGTATTTAATTAAAAGTTAAAATCATCAATTGTTAATGTTATTAATAATGATTTAACTATCTGATTTTTAGATGAAAATGCCAAGATAGATCAACCTTTCTCCCCCAAATATTATTAATATCCGGGGGGAATATGAACATGCTTATACCTGAACCTGGCACCAATGTTTAATCAATGTCCATATGGCAGAGGCTGCCGGGGAAAGGGAGCGATTGTGGCGACGGGCCAGTTGTAGACGTCTTGTTTCTGGTGGACATAATTGACATATACTCAGGCCAGTATCCCTGAGTGATGGTAATGCCAGTTGTGGGATAACTGAAACACCGATACCAGATTGTAAAATTCGAAAGATAGTTGATACATGACCAAGTTCCTGAACTATATGAGGAGTGACTCTGTGACGCGCAAACACATTATCAATTAAAGGGCGACTACCTGAAGCATAATCGAGCAGAACCAGTTCTTCATTCTGTAGGTCACTCCATTTAACCGTTGCCAGCTGTGCAATTTGAGCATTTTCCGGTACTACCAGACAAAATGGTTCTTCCAGAACCGTTTCAGTATATAGATCCGGAGGCAGTGATGGTTCGACTATTACACCGAAATCAACTTCGCCATTTTGTATCATCTGGATTGTTTTTTGCTGAACCTGGTCATGTATTATCATGTTGATTTGTGGGTATTTATTAAGTGCTCTTAAAATACATCCTGGCATTATACCAGCTGAAATCGTTGGGCTGGTGGCTACATGTACTAATCCACGCTGTTGCTCTCCCCGACTTCTGGCATTACTCAGAGTGGTTTCAAGTTCACTCAGTAAACGTCGGAGTTCTACGGACAGATCTTCACCTTCCTTCGTTAATAATACTTCTCTTGTTGTTCTGTCGAATAACCTGATTCCCAGTTCATTTTCCAGTTCGCTGATACTATGGCTCATTGCTGATTGCGTCAGACCAATCACACAACCTGCCCGGCTGAAGCCATGATGCTCAGCGACGGCAAGAAAAATACGTAACTGGCGTAAAGATATATTTGAAATATTCATGATTTTAAATCATCCATAGATTAAAAAAAAACATTTCCCTA
This sequence comes from Salmonella sp. SG203, assembly GCF_013350575.1. Classification (NCBI taxonomy): domain Bacteria; kingdom Pseudomonadati; phylum Pseudomonadota; class Gammaproteobacteria; order Enterobacterales; family Enterobacteriaceae; genus Salmonella; species Salmonella sp. SG203. The sequence goes on along the minus strand of NZ_SNMT01000026.1, from coordinate 20,690 downwards.
ACTGACACTTTTAGGTGTTAATAAAAATCAGAGTAAGGGAAAAGAGGTTATAGACTATATGAGAAAAATCGAAGCATTAGAGATCTGCATCAAACTAATAAAATTATAATAAATTTGAATTTTATTAGTTAAAGGGGCTTTTGTTCTTGTTAACCTTAATGGTTGGGGGTTAATACAGACTGTTATTGTATCAACAATTATGAATTAGGAAATTAAAATTATTTTATGAGTATCTGAAATATTGATATCAACGCTTTATTTTTAAAGTCCTGATTCTGGAGATATAGGATGAATACTATTGCAAGCACAAATATAAGCGAATGTACTGACAAGGAAATATTAGGTTTTAGTAGATGGTGGATGTTTGTTCTCGCTTTTCTGGCTATGTCTGTTATTAGTCCGTATGAGTATGCATGGTCAGTGATCGCACCACATCTTGGGGACATTTATGGATGGGAATCAACCAAAGTATCATTAATGTTTACGATGTTCGTCATTTGCCAGGCATTCGGTACATTACCCGGTGGTATTCTACGTGATAAATTTGGTCCAAAGCTGGTTTCGGTAGTTGCGGGTATTTTCTCTGGTATCGGTCTTCTGGTCTGTGCCTTCGGTCAGAGTGTTTCCTATAGTGTTGTTCTTGTGGTCTGGTGTATCGGATGTTTCTTCTGTGGATTTATTTATAATGCGGCTATAACTACCTGTAATAAATGGTTTCCTGATAACAGAAACATTACTACAGGGTTGATGTCTGCGGCCTTTTCTTGGGGGGCGTTACCCTTTATTTTCCCTATTCAGAGCATTCCAAAGAATGCTCCTGATAGTACATTTTTTAATGTTATTTTTGTCATGGCAGCCATTATTTCTGGCGTAATTATAATTACGGGACTTTTTATGAAGGATCCACCTAAAGGATGGACTGTCACTTCACAGAAAAGTAGAAAATTAACGAAACGCCCTTGTGACAAACAATATAGTATGGGTGAAGCAATGTGTACATGGCAGTTTTGGGTGCTTATTGTTTCTTTTGTGTTGGTTTCAGGAGCAGGATTAACTTTTATTTCAAAAAGCATTAAATTTGCTTCAGCATTTCATTTTAGTCTGGCCGCTGGTACGGTGATGACTATAGGTATCGCTATTACAAGTGGTTTGAGTCGGGTTGTTGCTGGCTGGATTTCTGATAAGATTGGCGTAGATAAAACGATGACAATATTTTATATCCTCTGTGGACTTTTCTCTTTTTTAGCTTTGTATTTTGCGGAGGCCGGAAGTTCTACGGGATTTATTACAAGTTGCATTATTTCAATATTTTTCTGGGGAGCACTTTATTCACTGTTCGCTTCAATTGTAGGTTATTATTATGGTGAAGTAGCTTCTGGTTCTAATTACGGAATGCTTTATGCCACAGCAAAGGGACTCGGAGGAATTTATGGTGGAGTATTATCTGCATACCTCATTTCGACTTATGGCAATCCCTTTATAATCATTGTTTCATCTGTCATGGCCTTGCTTTCAGGATTTATTCTTCTTCCTCTATGGAAGCACCCTCCTGTATGGAAAACGGTAATAAATTAATTGTGATAAATTTATAGTATATTAATTTTAAATAACCTTAAGAGAGGTTCAATATGAATTCTACCAGTGAAAATAACACGAAATCTGATAGTAACACAGAGACCGAATCAACAACATTAATTGATGGTTTTCATTTATTTCTTGAAGCCCTGAGACTTAATGATATTGACACTATTTTTGGTCTGCCGGGAATCCCTATCACAGATCTCTTGCGTATGGCACAGGCTGAAGGTATGCGTGTAATTTCTTTCCGTCATGAACAACATGCCGGTAATGCTGCCGCTGCCGCTGGTTTTTTGACGGCAAAACCAGGTATTTGTATGACTGTCTCAGCACCTGGCTTTCTAAATGGTTTAACTGCACTAGCAAATGCCACGACCAACTGTTTTCCCATGATCCTGATAAGTGGCTCCAGTGAACGTGAGATAGTCGATCTGCAGCAGGGTGATTACGAAGAAATGGATCAACTCTCGATTGCCAGACCTTTGTGCAAAGCCGCTTTTCGTGTACTTCGGGCTGAGGATATTGGTGTTGGTATTGCCCGCGCTATCCGTGCTGCAGTATCTGGCCGACCTGGCGGGGTTTATCTGGATTTACCTGCCAAGTTATTTTCACAAACAATACCCCTCGAGGCCGGTCGTAATTCATTGATTAAAGTGGTTGATCCTGCTCCAGCTCAGTTACCTGCCCCCGATGCGGTAACCAGAGCAATAAAGGTGCTAGAAAAAGCAAAACGACCACTTATTTTACTTGGAAAAGGAGCGGCTTATTCACGGGCTGATGCTGATATCCGGAAATTCATTGAAAAAACCGGTATTCCTTATTTACCGATGTCTATGGCTAAGGGCTTGCTCCCTGATACGCATGAACTTTCAGCTGCCGCTGCACGTTCTTATGTATTACAGGAGGCTGATGTCGTTATTCTGATTGGTGCCCGTCTTAATTGGTTACTCTCACACGGTAAAGGGAAAGTTTGGGGACAGGACAAGGGATATAAACAATTCATACAAATTGATATCGCACCAACTGAAATTGACAGCAATGTTGCTATTGCTGCGCCATTGATTGGGGATATCGGCTCCTGCGTCGAGCAGTTGTTGCATAATATTGGAGATAACTGGGCGAGACCTCCTGCTGACTGGATGAACGCTATTATTGAACGCAGGGAAAAGAATCTCAATAAAATGGCGGAAAAGTTGGCACTGCGTCCTTCACCAATGAATTTTCACAGTGCACTGAGTGTGGTTAAAGATGTAGTCAAAGCCAACCCTGAAACAATTATTGTCAGCGAAGGAGCCAATACTCTCGATTTTGCTCGCAGCATTGTAGATATGTATCTGCCGCGTAAGCGACTCGATGTCGGTACCTGGGGAGTGATGGGGATAGGGATGGGATTTTCTATCGCCGCTTCTGTTGTTACGGGCAAACAGGTTATTGCCATTGAAGGGGATTCTGCTTTCGGTTTTAGTGGAATGGAAGTAGAAACTATCTGTCGATACCAACTGCCAGTGTGCATCGTTGTATTTAATAACAACGGTGTTTACAAAGGAACGGATAAAAATCTCTCAGGTGGCACCGATTTGGCACCTACTGTGTTTGTCAAAAATGCGCGTTACGAAATGATGATGCAGGCTTTTGGTGGCGTTGGTATATATGTGACAACGGCTGACGATCTGAACAAAGCCATAAATGAAGCTATTGCTTCCGGAAAACCCACTCTTATTAATGCCGTGATTGACGAAACTGCGGGTACTGAAAGTGGACGTATTACAAACCTTAACCCTGCAAAAGCAATCAAGAAATAAATACAAGGAGATGACTAAATGAATAACGAAAAATTATTACCTTTATCTGGCATTAAAATTATCGATTTCACTCATGTTCAGGCCGGTCCGGCATGTACACAAATGCTGGCGTGGTTTGGCGCTGATGTTATCAAAATAGAACGTCCTGGTTCTGGCGATATTACACGTAACCAGCTACGAGATATTCCGGACGCCGATGCGCTTTATTTCACAATGCTCAACAGTAATAAACGTTCGCTGACGCTAGATACAAAGACGCCAGATGGTAAAGAAATATTAACACGGCTTATTAAAGAGAGTGATGTGATGGTTGAAAATTTCGGTCCTGGAGCACTTGATCGGATGGGATTTACGTGGGAATACATCCAGGAATTAAACCCCTGTATGATCCTTGCGTCTGTTAAAGGATTTAGTGAAGGACACCATTATGAGCATCTGAGAGCTTATGAGAATGTTGCGCAATGTGCCGGGGGGGCTGCGTCAACAACTGGCTGGTGGAAAGGTGAGAACTCAGGCCCAACCATTTCAGCTGCAGCTTTAGGTGACAGCAATACGGGTATGCATCTGGCAATTGGTATCCTTACTGCTTATATTGGTCGCCAGAAAACGGGAAAAGGCCAGAAGGTCGCCTGTTCAATGCAGGATGCAGTACTCAATCTGTGTAGGGTGAAGATGCGTGACCAGCTTCGTCTGGACAGAGTAGGTTATCTGGAAGAGTATCCGCAATACCCTAATGAACCCTTCACGGATGTAGTACCACGAGGAGGGAATGCCGGTGGTGGTGGTCAGCCTGGCTGGATCCTTAAGTGCAAGGGATGGGAAACCGATCCTAATGCTTATATTTATTTTACGGTACAAGATTTGGTGTGGACTCCTATTTGTGACGCAATTGAGCGCCCTGAATGGAGAGAAGATCCGGCTTACACCACACCTAAAGCTCGTCAGCCACATATCATGGATATCTTTGGCGCTATTGAGCACTTTATTCTTGCTGCAGGCAAGGATAAATACGAAGCAGTGGATTATTTTGGTAAGTTCGGGATTCCCTGTGCACCAGTGATGTCGATGAAAGAATTGCTACATGATGAGTCGCTACTCAAGAGTGGCTCTATCGTTGAGGTACCGCATAAAGTTCGCGGTAGTTACTGGACTGTAGGTTGTCCAATTAAGTTTTCAGATCTTAAACCTGAAGTCACGGCCTCGCCGCTGCTGGGTGAACATACTGACGAAGTTCTGGCAGAACTAGGTTATTCATCAGAACAGATTTCGCATATTCATCTTTCTAAAGCTGTTTAGTTAAGATAATGGATAAATTTCAGCAATTTCTGACAATGGCTGGTGATGCAATAGTTATCTCCGATATATCAGGGGTTATTACCGGTTGGAATCCAGCTGCTGAACGTTTATTTGGTTATACGTCAACAGAAGCACTGGGTTCCTCACTTGATATCATTATTCCTGAAAGATACCGTGAGCGGCACTGGGATGGTTATTGTCATACAATGCAAACGGGCCAGACTAAGTATGGCACATCGATTCTCCGCGTACCGTCACTAAAGCAAGGGGGAGACATTTTATCTATCGCGTTTACTGTCGCGTTATTATTTGATGAATTCGGTAATCCTGAATTTATAGTAGCTGTTATTCGGGATGAAACCTCGCGGTTTAATGAGGAGAGATTATTGCGAAAGAGGCTGGCAGCAGTCCAGATTGACCTGGATAAATTTATGGAATAACCAAGGCTATTACTTCTGATGTCTATAAAGAATCCTGTAAAGTAAGCGTGGACAGGATGAGTCAGGTCAATTTAATTTTGCGTATATGAGGCGTCATAAAACTTTTTATTGCTGATGGTTTTATGACGCCCATAGTTAATTATAACGGTTAAGTATTGACAGAATGAATATGCAAAAATGAGGTTTTTATGAAAGCATTAGAGGGAATACGAATTATCGATTTTACACATGTACAGTCTGGACCAAGCTGTACTCAGCTGCTTGCATGGCTGGGAGCAGATGTTATTAAGATTGAACGTGTTGGTGAGGGAGACGCGACACGTAAACAGTTATGTGATATTCCTGATAAAGACAGTTTATACTTTACAATGCTGAATCATAATAAACGTTCCATCACATTAAATACTAAAACCCCTGAAGGACTGGAAATCCTGAACAATCTTATCAGATGCAGTGATGTCATTGTTGAGAACTTTGCGCCAGGGGCTCTGGATCGAATGGGAGTCACGTGGGAACATATCCATTCCATCAATCCTCGCACGATCCTTGCTTCCGTAAAAGGGTTTGGGCCAGGTAAATATGAGAGTTGTAAATCCTATGAGAATGTTGCGCAATGCGCCGGAGGCGCAGCATCAACAACAGGTTTCGATGATGGCCCGCCGGTGGTGACAGGGGCACAGATTGGTGATTCCGGCTCTGGTCTGCACCTTGCTCTGGGTATCGTTTCTGCCCTTTTTCAGCGATATACAACGGGATATGGTCAGAAAGTGTCAGTATCAATGCAGGATTCAGTTCTTAATTTATGCCGTGTTAAACTGCGGGATCAACAAAGGTTGGAACGGACAGGTACACTGGAAGAGTATCCGCAATACACAGACGGTCAGTTTGGTGAAGTTGTACCACGTGCGGGAAATGCCTCTGGCGGAGGTCAGCCGGGCTGGATCCTCAAATGTAAGGGCTGGGAAACGGATCCTAATGCTTACATTTATTTTATTATTCAGGCAGCTGTCTGGCCTGCTGTATGTAAGGTGATTGGCGAAGGCGGTTGGGCTGAGGATGATAAATTTAAAACGCCATCTGCTCGTTTGCCAAAACTAAATTTAATTTTCCGGCGTATTGAAGAGTGGACCATATCCAGAACAAAGTTTGAGGCTATGGATATTCTCAATCAATATAATATTCCCTGTGCTCCTGTTCTTTCAATGAAGGAAATTGCTGAAGATGAGTCGCTTCGTATAAGTGGGACGATTGTTGATGTTGAACATTCTTTACGCGGGCGGTACACGACGGTAGGTATGCCAATAAAGATGTCAGATAATTTAGTGGAAATAACTGCATCCCCGTTACAGGGGGAACATACTGACGAAATTTTGTATAGTTTAGGTTATGATGACAAGGATATTATTACTTTTCGTAATCAGAAGGTTATCTGAAAACTGCTTGTCAATTTTTTATTGAATATTGAACATATCCTGTGACTGAATTGATAAAGAGAAATATTTGTGAAAGGTAACAAATTCAACAATATTTTACCTCCTGTTGAAATGGCAAAAGTAGCTGAAGAGACAGGTGTATACAAAAGTACTAAACATCCGCTAAAAACCTTTTATCTGTCTGTTACGGCCGGTATGTTTATCTCAATTGCGTTTGTTTTTTATATCAGCTCCACGGTTGGCACTGCAGAGATGCCTTATGGAATTATAAAACTGACTGGTGGGATTTGTTTTTCACTTGGTCTGATTTTATGTATTATCTGTGGAGCTGATTTGTTTACATCGACAGTACTTATCGTAGTGGCGAAAGCCTGTGGTCATATTACATGGCGGCAATTGCTATGGAATTGGGTGAACGTTTATATTGGAAATTTAATTGGAGCGCTCTTTTTTGTTCTACTGATATGGTTATCAGGTGAGTATATGATAGCGAACGGTGGTTGGGGGCTGAATGTTTTGCAGACAGCGGACCATAAAATGCATCATACATTTATCGAAGCTGTTACTCTAGGTATTCTTGCTAACTTATTGGTTTGTCTTGCTGTCTGGATGAGTTATGCTGGCCGTACATTGGTTGATAAATCAATGATTATGATTCTTCCAGTAGCAATGTTTGTTGCAAGTGGTTTTGAACACAGTATTGCAAATATGTTTATGATCCCGATGGGGATTGTTATTCGTTATTTTGCAACTCCGGAATTCTGGGCGGAAGTTAATTTAAGTCCTGCAGATTTTAATCAACTTACTGTAATGAATTTTATTACTGACAATCTCTTGCCGGTTACTATTGGAAATATAATTGGAGGTGGGGTATTTGTCGGATTGACGTACTGGTTTATATACCTGCGTGATATTGACCGTCACTGATATGACCAAATGACAGAGTCTTTTATTTTTATTATATAATGTATTTGGGTTTTGTGACAGCCTGTATCTGGATAAGGTACAAGATGAGTCAGAAACTAGTGAAACGATATCTTTGATCGGGGTATTAAAAATCACTGCTAGCAAAAGTATAGCACAGAGGGTATGAGTGACCACTGTCAACTTATAAGATATGACGTATCGCTAAATATTTTCGCTGACTTCTGTCTGCTATCCGTATCTGGAGTTTTCTGTTCAGCCAGAGTCCGATTATATTCCAGAATGACGTTTCCACGTTTTGTGGATTAATATATTTATTTTCCGTGAAAAACATCATGCAAAGGATTAATTATTAAATAAAAGTGTTCAATTTTGATACACTATCAAAATAATGGAAGGTAAATGAATTTACCAAAAAATCAAATGTTAAATATTTCCAGAAAGGCATCAATAGCAGGGTTTGTCTTTTTTTTATCAAAGACTGCATAGATTGGAATATTTATTAATGGGTAACTCAAATCTTGTTTTATCTGTTTCATTTTCATTCCTAAAGGAAGGTAACATCTGCCGCCATTTTTTAGAATATAATTAATAGCAAAGTCTGGCGAATCACTTTTAAATGAAAAGCCGCCTGAGCAATACATATGTATTTTTTTATTTGCATCACTTCCCCAGTCGACAAAAAGTGTTGACCCCTCAATAAGGTGATTATATAACATGCCAATCCTGTTAATTCCCAAATGCACATGCTCGTATTGAGATGATTTCGGTTTTGTCAGCGATATGTATACGTCTGTATCAAGATCTGAAACTGACTCAGTAAGACTCATATTATTACTTTGATGTATGTTTAACTGAAATCTTTCAATATCAAATAAAATGGTTACCTTCTCAAAAAAGAAATTAGCCAGAGCAGGATATACAGAAATATTCAGAATTGGCTTGTCATGAATATTGTTTATTTCCTTTCGAATCATAGCCCAACTATTTATAAACTCTGAAGCGAATGGTAATAGAGCATGTCCGGATTTAGTTAAATGAACTGCATGGCTATTTTTACAGCGAATAAAAACAGGGTGTCCAACCAGATTCTCAAGTTGTTTTATTCTGGCACTGACCGCAGCTTGTGTTAAGCACATAGCCTCTGCGGTTTTTGTGAAACTGCGGGTTTTAGATATATGTACAAAAGTATCTAATAATTCTGTATCCATCAAATACTCCGTTTTCTTATTATACCAATACCGAAGATTGTCAGCACCATTGATACCACAGGTGTAAGCAAACAGAAAAAGGAAAATGGTAAATAATGTAAATTTGCTACACCGAGCACTGTAGCCATAAAAGCCCCCCCTGTAGTCCAGGGTAAAAACATATCAAATACTGTTGTACTCTCTTCAATATATCGGCTTAACATGGCGTTATCTATTCCCTCGCGTTCATAGACATCCTTGTAGATTCTACCATTTAGCATTTGGGCGACATAAACCTCTGAGGTAACAGCACAGCCTAGCCATCCGGTAACATATGTTATCAGCGATAATTTACGGCATCCTTGTGCCCTTGCGGTGGCCCTTGATAAAACAGCATTAAGATATCCGACTTTATCGAGAACTCCTCCAAGACTGAAGCCGATAAAGGATAACGAAAAAGTCCACATCATGGGTTGGACACCCCCCTGGTCTAACATTATTTTAATTATTCCAGGGCCATCAGCAACTCTGTATCCATTACTCATAATATCGAAAATACCAGTAATATTTGCTCCCTGAAAAGCTACAGCAACTATAACCCCCATAACAATACCTAAAGTCATTGATATAAAGGGAGATACCTTCATAATACTTAATACAAGAGTTGTTAATATTGGAAGCAAGGATATAATACTTATATGAAAATTAGCACTAAGATAGTTATTAATATAAGATATATCAGACACAGGGATACCAGTATCTGAAGAAAAATATAATCCTAAAATAAAATATAAACATGCAGAGATGAAAAAAGTCAGAAATCCTGAAAAGGACATTGACTGAAGATGTTTTTCTGGACTTGTGCCTGCTGAGCTCGAACATAAAATGGTAGTACTGGCCAGAGGAGACATTTTATCTCCAAAATAAACACCGGAAATGATAGTTCCTGCGGTTACGGCATCAGGTATACCAACGCCTTTACCTATTCCCATGAGTGCTACACCTATAGTGGCAGCCGTTCCCCATGATGTTCCTGTAGCATATGATACACATGCACAAATCAAGAATCCCATTACGAGGAAATATTTCCCCGATATAAAACATAATCCATAATATATCAGTGAAGGCACAGTGCCGGATACAACCCATACACTGATTAAAACCCCTATTAGAATAAATATAAGAAAAGCGCTGGTAGCATGTTTAAGACTGTCAGATATATATTCGATTAGATTTTCAATTTTGTTATCAGTAAATAAGCTTACCGCACATACAAAAATAAGAAGTATTAACAGTATAATAACTATATCTACTTTATAAATAACGGCACCGCAAACAAGTGAGATCAGAATAATAAAACATATTCCTAATGAAAGCCAAAAGAAACCCCTGGAATTTTTATTCATGATAGGATACCTTCTTTTAAGACAGCCTGTAAACAGGCTGTCTTATTTATTTTGCATAATGTCCATAAATAAAATATTTATTTACCACTGTGCATGTTTATTTTTTTGTATCAGCTACCACATCTCTTATCACAGCATCAATTTGCATTGTATCTTTGTGATGACCGCAAATAACAAGATGAGCCCAGGGGCCCTGAGTGCATAAATACCATTTTTTAATAACATCTAATGAAGGTTTTGGAAATACAACGGTGGTGGAGTTTTTATTCCGCCATGCTTTAATACCATAGTTATTAAATTTATCGACTGCATACTGAGCATAGTGAAGACAACGTTGTATCCGTTCTTTATGTTCATCCATGCTGTATTGTTTGATTCCTTTCCAGAACATTAACGGAGTATGACCGTTCCTTGAACCAGTAATTGTCTTATCATGCGCCGCAATATATTCAATTTCATGGGTAATCATTGCGACATTTTCTTTTTTTGCTAATACAACGCCACTTGGTATTTTTGTACCAATAACTTTATGACCTGATATTGCAACAGAATCAGCACCATCAGCAAAATCGAAGCTTTGTGGTTCATCACAAAAAGGAATAATCATTCCACTTAGCGCCGCATCAGAATGTATATAATAGTCTTCACGAGAATATCCTGCTTCTGACATTTTTTTCTGAATTATAGTTATATCATCAACTGCAGCAGTAACAGTAGTACCTATATTGGCGAAAATAATTGGATGTGGATCATTATTTTCTTTTATCTTTTTAATAAGGTCATCATAGTCTATCTCTCCATTCTCTTGATCCTGAACCACTCTACCATCAATACGGAGCATGCTTACAATTTTAGCAACCGAATAATGGGTTTGTTTAGAATAATACAATTTTCCATTAGGAAAACATTCCCGTCCTAAAAGACACCCATACATGTTACCTTCGGTACCACCGTTAGTAACATATCCCCAGCAATCTGCAAAATTGATTCGAAGGAGTTTAGCAAACCATTCAATAACTTCCTTCTCAAACTGAAAAGTATTCAGAATGTAATTTGACCATTCAGCCCAGTCACCGTAATTATTAAATACAAACTCATTAAAGCGGTCGAGATCACTTACATCCAAATCTGCAGCATCAGGATATGCAATCACATGATATTTATTTTCTTTGCAAAAATTGTAAAATTCATTTAGCTTTTCTTGGTCTCTTAATGAAAGTGACATAATAATACTCCTTACTTATTGGTTGAGAAGGATGACTTCACCACGTTCTTTTTTACGCTTAGCAACATAACTGTATAATGGTATTGTTATTTGCAGGAGTAAACATCCCCAGAATAGTGTATCAGTACCAGATCCTAACATGGCAAACAGGCAGTATATGAGAGCGACAGCTGTAAGAAAAAGGTAACCGTAGAAGCTTTTAGATTTAGACTTCCCTTTTGCAATCATTGTTATTGGCAAGGCAATTACAGCATAGATATATGGAACCAGACATGCATATACCGACATCAAAATGAGAATTTTGAATTGCTCTGAAGCATTCGGAGACATCGTCATAAAAAATACAATTGTCATGAGTATACCGGTGAAAACCAGGCTTTTCATTGGTACATCGTTTTTATTTGTTTCTCCAAAGAACTTTGGAAATATCCCCGCATTAGCTGCTGCACGAGGGCCCTCAGACTGAAGTATTAACCACCCACACATAGTTCCCAGACATGCGATAACACTTAAAGCTGATACAATATTTCCAGCCCAGTCACCCAACATATATTTAGCAGCATCTGCAAATGGAGCGGGAGAATTCGCAAGAAGGTTATGAGGAACCAGACCCATAATAACTACACAACTCGATACATAACATGTCGCGGCTATTAATAATCCAACCACTGTTGCAATTGGTACGTTACGCTCTGGATTTTTAACCTGACCACAGGCTACTACAGCCCCCTCTATTCCAAGGAACCCCCATAGTGCAATACTCGCTGCACTCATTATTGCTGAACCATCACTATCTCCTGTTGCATTGTAAACTTCTCCATAAACTTCAGGCCTGAACCAAAACCAACCAAAAATGCCAACTCCCAGAACCACAATTAACATACAAATTGCAGTGAACGATTGTGTACTACCAGCGACCTTCGCACCTAAGCTTGCAAGCGCTATAAATCCCCATAAAAAAACAATGCATAATATGGCACTATATGTTGGATCTTTCAGGATTGGGAAAAAATAACTTAAGTATGCAACGCCAGCGACAAGCACACCTACATTACCTATCCAGGACATAAACCAATAACATAGACCAGTTTGAAAACCAACAAAATCCCCAAAAGCATCATTAGCAAATGCTACGATCCCACCGACCTTGGGGTTAAGAAAATTAGTCTTTACAAAAACCAAAGCAAGACATGCACAACCAATAATAGTTGCAGCCCATCCCCATACAGAAACAGGACCAATTTTGCCCATATTAGTTGGTAATAAAAAAACACCAGACCCCATCATATTTGACGCAGTAACTAATATCAAAGCAAAAAGTCCCATTTTATTAGAATCTATGTCTTTCATAATCAATTCCTGAAATTAAATGGTGTTTATAGCTTCAAATGAAAATTGTTTTTGGACAAACAACATATATCTAACTCCACAACAAATATATATTGTTTGACTTTTTACCGCAGACTGGATACGTAAAAATATTATCATTAAATCAAAAGGATACATACAAATGGCGCCCTGGGAAACATAAAATAAAACGATTATTTAACATTAATTAAACTATAATTTAATGATGCATATACATAGATGATAGATTCAAAGTTGACATATATGATTAAGATCACATCATGTACAAACTATTAAATAAGGTTATAAAAAGAAAAGTAACCGATTAAAATCCTTAAGCTTTGTCGTATTATTTCATCGTTCGGTGAGTATCAAGCATACTAGTCTTTAACGGGTATCTCTGTGACATATATTAATCAGGAGGATGATGGAAATTTAGATTACTCTTCATTCAGTGCTGCATATGTCGGCAGTTTATTGAGCCCTGTACCCAATAGTTGGGCAATGGAGAAAGCTATTTTTCAGCAAAATGAGATCTCTGAAACCAGTGCTATGTGTAATGATGATGGGAAACTGTGGACGGAGGATGTATGGATCGGACATGTCTACCGTATGAAGGATCGTATTCTCTCATCGATACTATTCTTGGAGAATTTCCTGAGAATGCCAGCATAAAGGTAGTCTGGATGAACGCCGGTCGTCGCAGTTGGTTTTTACCGCCTGTCATGTTGATCACAAAATGCGGGTGAAACACTTTCTTTATTGGTTTTCCGGAATATGTGAGCAGGAATGGTTGGTTTTGAAAACACTACAATTAATCATAAATATTAAGCTACAGTAATATTTGATTTCTAAATATAAAATCTTGCAGGTCTTAAAGATGGTTTGTGAAAATAAATTGTGATTGACCTCTCTGTCCTGATAAATATCAGCGTATCAAATAAAAATAATATCTTTTTCTGACTATTCTTATTAAGCCTGTAATAACTTCACTCGAGAGGAACCATGAACAATACTGAACTGGCTAATCCGGCTCCGTTGGGGCTGGCTGCATTCGGCATGACCACTATTCTGCTTAATCTGCATAATGCAGGTTTTTTCTCTATGGATGACATTATTCTTTCCATGGGGATCTTTTATGGTGGTATTGCCCAGATTTTTGCGGGACTACTGGAGTACAAAAAAGGAAACACTTTTGGTTTAACTGCATTTGCTTCTTATGGCTCTTTCTGGCTAACGCTGGTCGCTATTTTGTTAATGCCGAAGATGGGGCTGGCGGATGCGCCTGATCCCGGATTTCTTGGTTTTTATCTGGGACTTTGGGGGGTATTCACACTTTTTATGTTTATTGGTACGCTGAAATCAGCCCGAATGTTGCAGTTTGTTTTCCTGAGTCTGGCGGTACTGTTTATATTGCTGGCTGTTGGAAATATTTTTTCCAGTATATCCGTGGTCCATATCGCGGGCTGGACGGGATTAGTCTGCGGAGCCAGTGCCGTTTATCTGGCAATGGGGGAAGTACTTAATAAACAGTTTGGTCGAACTATTTTGCCAGTCGGTGAACCCCGCACACAGTAGCTGTTTTTACTGCTATCTCTGTGCCAGACATTAATCAGGGTGATGGCACAGGCCGGCAGTCTTTTGGAGATCACTGTGCCCAATAGTTGGGCAATGGAGAAAACTATGCCTCAGCAAAATGATTTTTCTGAAGCTAAAGCGATATGTAATGAGATAGGTGGCGCTGTGCTGGAGATTCTTGGTCGGAAGAGGGCGTTATCAGTTCAGTCCCTGATAGACATTATAGAAGAAGCCCGAGCCGGGAATTTTATTTATACCGTAGAACGTAAGCAGGGGATGGAACGGGCTGTTTATATCCTGAAGAAATTCATTCAGCCTTAACTTGTTATCCGTGCATCACCGGGGGGGGGGGATAAGCGCAAAGCAACCTGACTGACTCTCTACTCAGGTAACTGGTTATACTTAATCGCCACAAAGTCATATGGAGTAAATGAAACCTGGCTATCCCCTGTTAAAAATAGTAGCTGCAGGGGGGAAAGGGCTGAACAAAATGAGATATCGCACCTGTTCGTGAAGTTTCTGGCTCAATGTAATGGATAACGGGATTATTATTGGTGGTGATGACGAATGGAACCGTTCATACAATGAAGGTATTCCACTGATGTTCTCCCTGACAGATATCAACTGTTTATATGCTTTATGCAAACAATGTGTTGATGAAAGCCATCAGCATGCTATTGGCGTACAGATAAGAACAGTACTGGATAACATAATGATTTCCAGACAATAATAGCTATAACTTACCTTCTATTGCGATGTAAATACCCTTACATCGCAATAGAGGTTATGCTGGCCTGTATTGTGACGGCATATATCATTTCAGCGTAACACTGAAGTCGGTACCGCGTGAATTGATCAGCCTTAGTGTCACAGGCAGATCATCCTTCTGTGGAGATACAATAGCAGGCAGCGTGATGGTTGCTTTCGCCCCCACTTCGCCATCGATACCGTACAGAGCGGGCTTGAATTTATTGTAGGCATAGTCATTTTTAAAATCAGCGACCGGAATGGCAGATAACATTGCAGTATCCCAGTGCGCGATTTTCTGACCCTGACGGTTGATGAGCCAGGCTTCCATGATACTCATCGGAGCCTCCGGGGTACCGGCATCCAGATAGGCATGGAATGAAACGGAACCATCCGCGTTAAGCACGCCGCTGTCCAGTGAAATATGATGTTTAGTCGGGCTGACGGGACCTGAATGGAACCAGGTGACGACGGAACCGCGGTAATGATGATAGGTGCCAATATCAAAGACAACCACAAAGAGCAATGTCCACAATGCCAGCTTCTTATAACCACCGTCATTCAACGGAACCGGAAGGGAACCGCCGCACCAGCGGAAAAGCCAGCTTTTCTCCCATGAGGGGTGTTTTCTCAGAATGATGTTATCGACAGCATAGTGCGGAGAGCCGCAGAGGAAAATTGTGGCACCCATTGCAAGATTGCAGGCAGCCATTGTCCATTCATCAATACAGGTTGCGCCCTGCCAGCCAAACATCAGCATTAGCAAAACCGAGAATATCATTGAGATAAAAGCTGATATCCGGGTGAAAAGACCAATCATCAGAAAAGCGCCAACAAAAAGCTCAGCAGCGCTAAAAATAATGATACCGGCGTACAGTAGCCAGAAGTGCTGAAGCATGAATGAAATTACATGCTCCAGCCCGAGTAGTGCGCCCGGCATGGCCGTCTGAAACTTGTTTGCCATCCAGTGGGCGGAATTCGGGTTGATTTTTTGCGTGCCATAGATGAAGCGCCTTGACCCACCGCCCCAGTAGATAAAGCCCTGGATAACCCTTACAGAAAGCAAACCCAGTGACAGCACCATAAAGCGGTCGACAGGTTCCTTTAGTTTAGCCATAACGGATGTTGACATCTTTACCTCTTCTGAACCGGTGTATGTCGGGCAGGAAACCCGGTAGTTGTGAACTGCAAGCGCAAAACCTTGCGGAATTATTTACATAAATTGACGCTGTAAAAACTTATGAACTGCAGGGTGTTAATGTCAACAGGAAGTGTGTGTTATTAATGAGGTGTTACATTACCGCCTCTGATTTGCGCTATGATGCCGTGCAGGAATCAACATGAGGAGAATACTGGTGAAGAAGATACTGTTTGCTCTTACGGGCCTGCTGTTTGCCGTCGGTGCACATGCAGATTATTTGCGTGATATACAGGTAACCATGCAGAAAGCGAACTCGGGAACTGAAGCTTTAATGCTCTGGAATGTCTACAGGATGACGGACAGTGGAGGTGACAGTGTGGTCTGTGGGTTTGTGAAGGGCTTCGATAATACGGCCCATTTTGTGCCATTTCTGTATAAAGGGGGGGAACTGTTCATGGATGATGATGCACATCCCGAGTGGGGACAACAGGCATATCAGGTATCACCCTGCAGCAGGACTACATCACCAGTGTGAACGTGTGTACTGAAAATGATGAAGCTCTGTACCGGCTCCCACAGGGCGTCGGTACAGTAGAGAAATCGTTCCTTTTTGTATGTTTTAGTCGTGACAGCACTATTACAGTCAGCTCACTGCAACTAAATTCAATGATAGTGCTCTCAACCGTGATACTAGGTATCAAGCGCTGCCATTGCGGTAAACCCCTCCGGGGCAAAAAAAACCCGGCACACACAGACCGGGCATAATGAACATCGGATAAAAGAGTACAAATGGACTATAACCAACCTGATTCAGACAACCAGGCTCGGCAGTTAGAATTCTGAGGAATGCAGCCAGGAGAGTGCAAGTGTATTTTTTCGTACTCATCCGTTTTCGTCCGGAATGTAATCCCCCACAGGACAGCTATCTACTTTGAGGAATGCTTTTTTATTTTTCTGAAGGCATCACCGTCAGGCTGCCAGATCCCCATGCTTTTCTGCAGTTCCGTGGCGGCCTTACGGACATCGCCGAAAGTATCTGTTAAAGGGCGCCGGGTTTCAGCCTGCTGCAGACACCACAACCGGCGCCGGGTAACCCATTCCCGGGAAAGAGCGTCCCGGCAGTTATCCAGAACGGTAAGCCAGCGGACAGCCGCACGGCGGTAAAATCCGGCCTGCTCGAGCTTTTCTGCTTTTTCGTCGTGAATCATTACAATTATCCCCGGGATGGTTACCCAGAAGCCTGATTTTTCATATCCGTTTACAAAACGAAGATATTACGGTGCTTTGCAAGTCACTGATAACATTACTTCCTGACCGTATATATCCCGCCAGTGGACAGGTGAGCGGAGGTATACGCTGCAACAAAAAACTATCCCTTTCAGAAGGACAAATGCAATACCTGACTTGATTATTTCAGGCTGCATATGACAGAACAATATTAAAAGAGCAGCGGGGGTATTCAATTTGGCTTTAAATCGGGCAGAGCGGGAAATAATGGAAAGAAAAATGGCCCGCTGGGTATATGAGCAGGAGAGAGGTGTGACGGCAAACGAAGTGGCAAAGCGTTTCAGACTTAATGAACATACAGCTCGACTGATTATCCACGCCATAATGCGTCGGACAGACGGAATTCGTTGCCAGCTGGTTGGTAAAACTGTTGCTACAGCTAAAGGTCGTAAGCTTGTGAAATACTTTTCGGTAACTCATCTTCCTGATGAGTACCAGCCCCGAGGTAAGGCAGCGGGTAAATAAAGACGTTGGAGCCGGTAACGAGATGCTATTTATTTGTACTGGAATGACCACATACAGCAGGAATATCAGGGGGTGTTATGAGCAGAAAAGTGGTGCCGGGACTATCGGAGTTGGTATATTGCCTTATATGCGATAACCCTGGGGCATTCAAGCATGACCTCCACAGAATGGTGCATGAGCGCCTGCATACCCGAATTACTGAGTCTGATTTAAGTGACGTAATATCCTTTCTGAAATTACATCGTGGAGTGTTTGTCATGCGTGGTTATGGTTATTTTAAAGATGAAGAAACGTTTAACTATAATCGTTTTGGAAAAATGCCAGGGAAAGAGATAAGAAAACAGTGGAGATAATTCACTGATGGAAGTTAGTTAATTATTAGTGTTTTTATCTGTGGTTTAAATAAAAAGGTTGTTACTGGCAGTTCTGTGGTGATGTTAATAAAAATTGACCGGAGTTAAAAATGGAAAACAGGAATGAAATTTTAGAGTCTTTTTCATGGGCTGCGCTGGTCGCCATGAAAATGGCCTGGCGGGAAGGTAATATAACGTCAGACTTTTCTGAGCATGTATTTATTATGAACTGGCTGGCTACGGCCAGAAAAAGGAAGCTGTTCCCTCAGACTGTATCATCGGAAATAGACTATTTAATAAATGATGGTCGCATGAAAGGACATAATTCAGGACTGAGGACGAAACTGGAATATATCTACTCCTGCTGCCAGAAGGATATCAGCAAACAGGCAGCCTATTTTCGTTTTACCCGTGTAATGGAGGTGCTGAAAAATGAAGGGTGGAAAGGATATCTTTTAACATCAGCTAAATGGAAAGCGTTGAGGAGGGAAAGTTTCGGAGCCAGAGAGAATTTTATTTTTATGAATGAGGCAGATGTTAAAGTAAGTTTTAACAGTAATGGCAGACTTATCCGTGCACTGGAGTTACGGGTCAGTGGTGATATAAAAACGGCGGAATCGGTATTTGAAAATTATTATCTTCCCGTCAGAACAGAATGTCAGGATGGGGGGCGATATTATTTTTATCTTTTTCCTGAGCTGGAGTCTGTATCCGGACAAGGATAAAAATTCTGATGATCGGAGTTGATCTGAACTGGCCGCTTGATCTAGCATCAGTTTGTTAAATCGTTGTCCACGAGACAACAGCCAATGCTTCGTGTGCGAGAGTACACAGTGATCTGAGAGAAGCGCCTTAGGGTGATCACAAGCCAAAGTCATATCGGGTCTGAGACTGACGCCTTCGGGTGACCCAAGCCAATGCTACCGAAGCCTGAGAGGTGGCGTCTGTGGACGGTACGTCTGTTAACCCCTGGAAACAGACGTTGCGACAGAAGTTTCTGTTGTGACGGGGGCGTAGTTTTACTTTGCTGATGTTCCGTTGTGACTTCAGCCCGGAGGTCAGTATGACTAACCTCTGGAGCCTTGAATCTACAGATAGCAGTCTTTCCGGCAGGTAATTAATATATTGTTTTACCGGAATGTTGTGACCACCCTCATTCAGTAACGGTCTTAACCGTATAACCTTTTTTACTTTTTGAGTTGCCTGTTCAGACAATCCGTCGCATGTACGGATATGCCGCCATTTGGTGTGAATTACGTTCAACGTTCGAAAACGTTGACGTACGCCACAACATTTGGGGCACCTTCCGGACCATATAACGACCAGTCTGAGCACACGCGGCGTCACTTGTGTACGAATGAAACGAGTACCAAGTGACGCCGCGAAGCGGCAAACATCTGTAATACGTATTTCCTGATTATACGGCCTGTTAAAAACGGACATTCGCACGTGACTGACAGGTAGGGAAATGAACCGCAGTAACGTTTTTACCGTTCCCTGAGCGTCCGTTTATTATGAACGGACGCTCAGGGGTTTTATTTAACCGTCTGTTAAGGTTTCGGAAGTGAAACTTAACGTAATGATTAATGGAGGATTTTTCGTCATGATATTGAGGCGTCAGTCATAACTGACGGGGAGTTAAATTCACCGTACTGCGTACTGGTTGAACTCCTGTAAAAACTCAACATAGCATTACCCTGCTACACAATATCAGACGGGCCAGGAAGGCGAACGCACCGACACGCAGGGATCGTCCGTGACGACGAAAAACTAACATTTTTAATGTGTTACGACAGTTCATTCCCTCAGGAATACGAAAGTTGTTCAGGCCGGACGGAATGCACTGACGGGCAGGCGTGTCTTTTTTTCAGCAAAATTCAGGCAGGGGGGGGGATGAAAAATAAATCTGCGCGTTCAAAAGTTGAGCAGTTCAGGCGGGATTTTGTCACACTGGCCCGGGATGCGGGCAGAAGCTATGCGACTGTTGCTGACAGTATGCGTATTGCCAGATATTTTCTGAATTACCTTCGTGATAACGGAATAAAACTGCGTCATACGGACAGTATAAAGACCCGTCATCTCATCGGGTATCTTCAGTTCAGGAAAGAACAGGGTATTTCTGTTCGTTCGATCCAGAATGAACGTTCTGTAATCCGCGGAATTTTAAATCAGGCTGGTCGTTATAAACTGGCGGCTCCGGATAATCCATTGTTGAGTAATAAAGCACTCGGACTGGAAGAAAGCAACAGGGCGGGAACAAAATTACCATTAAATCCGGAAGAGTTTCAGAAAGCATTTATGAAGGTTGAAAAAAATAACCGGGGCGTGGCGGCAGTCATGCTGCTTTCTTACACACTGGGATTAAGAAATAAGCAACTGTCTTGAACGTTATTTTTATGGAGCAACGTGATGATACGATTCATTCCATTCTTCGTTCTTTCTGAGCATCGCATTCAGGATAGTCAGCAGCTTGCGCAT
>NZ_SNMT01000025.1:0-66236 GCF_013350575.1 Salmonella sp. SG203 | reverse complement strand
CTGACTCACTCGTGAATATTTCTGCAGCGATAATTTTCCGACTATAAATATCGACGATCATATAGAGATAAAAGTGCTGGCCTTTGATCCAGGATGGGATGTAGCTGATGTGTAAGCGGCTCGCCAGAACCGTATTGATATTTACTGAGCGGTCAGATCAACTTTCCAGGGTAACAGATCGCGTACCCGGTTTGCCGGCCAGTCCTGGATATGTTCAATGACGTAACGCAGCCATTTTTCTGGTTCCACATTGTACAGACGGTATGTGCCGATCAGCGAGTACAACACCGCCGCATGTTCGCCACCGCTGTTTGAGCACGCGAAGAGCCAGTTTTTCCGGCCTACGGCCACTCCCCGTAAGGCGTTCTCTGCGATGTTGTTGTCGATTTCCACCCAGCCATTACTGCAGTACACGTTCAGGCCATCCCACTGTTTCAGCAGGTATGCGAACGCTTTTGCCGTATCCGAGTGACGCGACAGTGTTTTCATCTGTTGCTGTATCCAGTCGTACAGTGACTGCATCAGTGGCGCAGCTCTGGCTTTTCTTGCCGCCAGACGCTGTTCTGCTGAACAGCCCCGGAGCTCTGCCTCGATGGCATACAGTTCACCGATACGCTGCAGGGCTTCCGTGGTGATGTCGGTGGGCGCTCTTGCATGTACATCGTGGATTTTCCTTCGGGCATGTGCCATACACGCGGCTTCCGTTATTCTGCCGGATTCGTATAACGCCCGGTAACCACTGTAAGCATCGGCCTGAAGCACACCGCTGTAACCGGCCAGATGATTCTGTGGATGGATGCCTTTCCGGTCCGGGCTGTACGCGAACCAGACCGCCGGGGGCATCTGTGAACCGGCGTTACTGTCATCACGGACGTAGACCCACAACCTGGCTGTCCGGGTTTTACCACTACCCGGCTCCTGGACCGGAACGGGGATATCATCGGCATGTACCTTACCGGGCATCAGCACATACTGGCACAGGACGTCATACAGTGGCTCCAGCAGTTCAGCAACGGCACCGGTCCAGCGACCCAGCGTGGCACGGCTCAGTTCCACGCCCTGGCGACGGTATATTTCTGACTGGCGGTATAATGGCAGATGGTCTGCATACTTCCCGGTGACAACATGAGCCAGAAGCCCCGCTCCGGCATAACTGCGTGCAATGGGTTTTGAAGGCGCCGGCGCCTGCACGATATGGTCACAACGGCAACAGGCCAGTTTCGGACGTTGTGTTTCGATAACCTTAAAGGCGCTGCTGATAAGCTCCAGTTGCTCTGACACATCACATCCCAGAGAACTGAGTTCGCCACCACAGGCCGGGCAGCATTCCTCTTCCGGCCGGATGACCCGGGTTTCACGGGGAAGTGAGGCCGGTAACGGTTTACGGGCTGAAGACTGGCGCAGGGAAGATGGCAGTGCCGGGTCATATTGCTCACCCAGTGTTTCCGCCATTTCCTCCTGAAGTGCGCTGATTCGCTCCTGTGCTTCCTGTATTTGCCGTTCGGTTTTTGCGCGAAGTTTTTCTGAGCTTTTACCGAACTGCATGCGCTGCAGTTTCGCAACCAGCGCCTTCAGCCGGTTGATTTCGGAAGCATAAGCCGCCACCCGCTGTGAGAGCAGGCGGTTGTATTCAGCCATCTGGCGGATGGTGCCCTGTTGCGTCTGCAACAGGGCCCGCAGGCGTGCATTCTCATGAGCAAGTGAGGTGTCCATATCCTCACTTTACAACGGGTTATATACGGATTCCAGTGTGTTCCGTTCGTTTCGGGTGCTTGTCGGGTAAGGACAGTTCATTACTGGACTGTCCTCCCCTAAGAACGGTGCATACCGGTTTCCCGGTACACCGCTCAAGCCTTTATAAGCCCTTTTTGAGAGAGCCGGTTTCACAACTGTGTAACTGTCGATGGCAATTTGGATGTAACAAGACAAGGTTAGATAATTCTTCACCGCCCCCCATCACTTTCTTCACCTTATGGTGTACGTTCCAGCCAGTTTCATGGGTAATGCGCTGCCGGCATATCGGACACAGAGAGCCTTGTAACCTCCATATAGCTAACAACCGTTTCTTTCCCCATATTGCGTTTTCCAGAATATAATCCTGTCTACGCTCGAAATATGATTCCCATTTAGGGTCATATGGAGTAGCGATTGCTTTGATTTTCGTATGGCGTTTTATTGGCGTTGAATCTGCCTTAAACAGGGTGTATTTGCGCTTTGCGTCATCAATGCCGCTGAAAACCCAGTTTCGCATTCCGATAGTTGTGAAATACTTATTCCTGATCCAACGTTTACCTTTCTTTGGATGACGCCTCACACACCACTGCCACACTTTTAACCATATCTGATGATCAACATAGCGGAACATTTTCTTTGCTACTACATGACGATGATAATTTACCCATCCCCGAATGACGGGATTTAGCTGGGATATTAGCAACCATGCAGGAGATGCTTTGTTCCTTTCTATAATTGATCTCACCTTGTGAAGAAAGCTTTTCAGATTCATCCTTGAGGGTTTAATGAGTAACTTACCCTTATATTTCCTGATGTTTTGTCCAAGAAAATCAAAACCCTGTTTGATATTAACGATCTGCGTCTTTTCTGGTGACAATATCAACCCTCGTTCTGCCAGAAAGTCGATAACAACAGGCATCACGTCATTGCGCAGGAGTTCCTGTGTTGCACCAGTGATGATAAAATCGTCTGCATACCGAACCAGATGTATCTTGGCCTTACGGCCATGTACCGTTGTAGATGGAAATCGCCTTTCCAGAGAAGACTGCAAACCATCCAGCGCCATATTAGCCAGTACGGGTGAAGCGCACCCCCCCCCTGAGGCGTTCCGGCCTTCGTGGGATAAAAAGACATTCCTTCACAATAACCAGATTTCAGCCATTTCCGCAGGACCATCTGGTCCATGGGAATATGGGATAACAACCATTCATGGCTGAGGTTATCAAAACATCCCCTGATGTCGCCTTCCAGAATCCACTCCGCTGAAGCTTTTTTGCCACAGGCGTTGAAAACCTGCTCAATAGCATCCGCAGTGCTTCTCATTGGGCGAAAACCATAGCTATGGTGATCAGCCGTGATTTCGGACAGTGGCTCCAGAGCCATCAAATATAATGCCTGCATTGCCCTGTCCTGCATCGTCGGAATCCCCAGTGGTCGGAGTTTTCCGTTTGCCTTGGGAATGTATATCCGCCGCAGCGGGAGTGGATGGTATCCACTCCGTTTGAGCCGGGTAACTGCGGACCACTTAGCTTCGGGATGTTGCCATATTTCGCCATCAACACCCGGAGTTTTACGTCCGGTGTTTTCAGTAACACGTTTAACCGCCAGTGCTTTGGCGGAAAACGAGCGGGTCAACATACGCTGTAGACCTTTAACTTTGCGCCATTGTTGCCCCTGTGTTACCTTCGCAATACGTAACTGCAGCTTCTTCACGTGCCGATGACAGTATCTCCAGTTAATGAGATGCCAGTGCGACCCGCGGGTAGCTGAAGATACACAACAGTGTGTACTCACCTTTCAGAACTCCCTTGTAAGAGGCTTTGCAGTTCTTCCTGCGATTAAAGACCAGACGGAAGTGGGCGTGTTTTCACACCGGGGCAAAGTCTGAACCTCTATCCGAACTATTACCGTTCGGCATTCGCTTTTTCCGTCCTCCTTTACCCGCATACTTCACAGCATTCCTTACGGTTTGCCTGCCTGGTAGGGCAAATATACGGGCTTACCAAGTTCCGCTTAATATACAAATGAACGGGTTAGGTTCCGCCTATCCACCGGTGGCCTTATGCCCATGTATCCCCAAACTGGAGGGAGATAACCAGCCACTCACCTTTTGGTTCAAGCCTGTCAGCATCTTTGGCTTGTCAGGACTAACGATGTTTATCAGCAGTTCACATATGTTAACCATACCGTTCAGCCTGGCTCTCCATCCGCATGATGCTTGCAGATAATCCTTATCTTCACAGATTCGGATCGGGATATCCCGGAGCTACGTTGTTCCGGAGGCTTCAGCCCCTACTGTTACCAGTCTGGTCTGCCCCGGTAGGCTACTGCTAATGGGATAGCAGGTTTTATACAAAATAATGTTAAAACAATATATTAAGCGACTTCTTGTCGCACCCAGTTGATACCTTCAAGAAGCATAGATAACTGAGCCGGAGTAAGGTGCACCTTGCCGTCACGGGTGACTGGCCAGACGAAGCGGCCCCGTTCCAGGCGTTTGGTGAAGAGACACAGTCCGTCACTGTCAGCCCACAGCACTTTTATCTGGTCACCCCGGCGTCCACGGAAGATGAACAGGTGTCCGGAGAACGGGTCATCCTTCAGGACGTTCTGAACTTTTGAGGCTAGGCCGTTAAAGCCATTTCGCATATCGGTGATACCTGCAACCAGCCAGATACGCGAACCTGCAGGGAGAGATATCATCAGTGGCTGCTCCCTTTCATTTCGCGGATAAGTGTCTGTAATAACGCCGGCGTCAGTTTACCTTTAAGCCTGAGAGTTCCTGCCGGCAGAACCAGCTCGCAGCACAGACTGTCGGGCGGTGTATTTATCTGCTCAACCTGCACTGGTGCCGGGATTTTATTGTCCGGCTCCGGCGTTAACGTCACGGGAAGTAGAGATGTTTCAGGTTCGCCGGGCGGCTGCAGGCCGCCGTTACGCCAGAGATGCCGCCAGTTGAAGAGCAGGTTATCGTTGATTCCGTTCTCACGAGCTATTTGTGCGACACAGGCACCGGGTAAAAGAGTTTGCTGAACAAGTCTCCATTTAAACTCCGGTGAAAATCGGTTCCGGCGGGTTTTCTCTGCTTTCACAGGCTGAGTCACTGTCGGGGCTGAAGGATATCGCCCCGGGAAAAGAGCCCGGGCCAGTTGCCCGCAGGAATATTCACCGGAAAGGGGCCAGTCAGTGAATACCTGGTGAAATCGCTTCACCAGAGAAAAAATGGCGGTTTTGCTGACACCCGTCTGCGCAGAAATGCGCGGGTACGACAGTGACTCGTCAAATCTCAGCTGTAGCACACGCAGGATCAATTCCGGATTATCTGCCAGTACCGCCTTTCGTGCATTCATCTTAAATGTCCTTTTACTGCGAAAATGGACATTAGTATCGGAAACAGGAAAGGGAGGCGAAAGACGGTTTAAATGAGACGGTTACAAATGGTCATGTTCTGTGGCACGATGAACTCGCGTCCGGAACGCGCCAGCACCAGGGTAAATTCATCTCCGTCTTTATAGGGTGAGAGGAGGGCCTCAGTCGCACTGAAAAGGATTGTCTGGTCGTACCGGCCGGAGAAGAAGATCTGTCACAGTCCTGCGAAGAAAGTCCGCCAGTGACGACAACGTTATGCCAGACCCGATACCGGAAGTGTTGTGAACAGGCTAGAAGTGACCGTCCAGGCGGTCACCGAACCCGATAATAAAGCGGCTCATCGCCATACGCCAGTCCTTCAGCAGCATCGTCCATTTCTGTGAGGCTGGATTGCCGGCCACACCACTTTTTTCACCGGGTCATCCGTCGGGAACACCCTGCTGACATCATTCCCGGAAAGCCATTCTTCTCTTGCTTCTCCCACCGGGAACAACCGGATCAGCAACTATAACGGTCAGACCCCAGTATCCCCGTCAGTTCTCCTGTTGCTCTTCTTGATGTGGCATTCGCTGATACCGACCTCACCACATCATGTCCGTACAGGCGAAAACCCGCCTGCCCGTATATCCTGTGGCTGAGCAGGGTATCACTCGCTGAGATCACCACCGGCGTCCCAGTGCGGACATGGATTGTCGCCAGCTGTTCTGCCAGCAATTCATGCGCTCTCACTGTAAACACCTCACCGCTGTATTCTGTAAACCCCGCCGTCTGACTCACCGGCAGATACGGTGGATCACAGTAGACTGCACACGATAATCCCGTAAACATCCCTGCCGTCATCATCTTCAGGGTGTCTTCAAAGCCCAGATGGTGAAATGAGACGTGACAACGCTCAGTTTTTCTGGCAAACGCAAGGATCTCCGGCTCCGGAAGATATGCCGCCTTATGACGACCGAAGGGCACGTTAAACTTCCCCTGTTTGTTATACCTGCATATTCCGTTAAAACAGTGCTGATTCAGGTAGATGAAAAGCGCCGATTTCTCCGGCCCGGGCGGTATACGGTTAAATGCATCGCGATTTTCCCGGTAGGCCGCTTCGTTATTACCCTGAAGAAAAAGTTTCTTCAGCCGCTGCACCATTGCCGACGGATTATCCCTGATGTGAATATACACATCAATCAGGTCGGCATTGATATCTGCCAGCAGATACTGGCGGTAATCCGTCCCCAGAAACACGCTGGCTCCACCCACAAATGGCTCCACCAGACACTCCACCTCCTCCGGAGAGGGTAGCCAGCGCTGCAGTCTGTCAAGACTGCGACGTTTACCGCCAGCCCATTTAAGAAAAGGCTGTGACGGCATTCGTCGCCGGGAAGAAATATTTCCTGTTAATACTGTATCCATTAAGACCCTGAATGAACGAAAAACACCAACTTTAGGATATACAGGTGGTTAATTTCAATCTTCCGGAGACGTATTGGTTAATAACTGTTCTCCCTGGAGGTGTCAGCACCAGTAACGACAGTATCTGGCGGGCATGAAAATCGTCCGCATCCCCATAACGGTCAAAGATCGTGGCGTTGACAGACAATGAGAGGGTTCATGTACCTGTTGAGACATGCCTCACTTAACGAGCGCGACCGCCGTGGTCGCGTGAAACACGTACAGCGTACATTTTATTCTCTGATCGGTAAGCAACAGAGAAAACAAATTGATTTACAGGGGTGAAGGTGCCTCCCGGAGTGTCTCCTGCTCAGGAGAAGTCAATGACATATCGCTGCCGGTATGTACATTGATATAGTTGCGATAATATGTATTAGTCGCCCGTCAAAATAAATGGCTAACTGCGACAATGTCAAATTCCAGCTCTGGATCGGCATTGTCCATTTTTCCTGGGCGTTCATAAGCCCCAGATAAAGCAGCTTCAGCAGGCTGTTTTCATTGGGGAATGCACCTTTGGTTTTGGTCAACTTCCTGAACTGTCGGTGGACCGATTCTATGGCATTTGTTGTGTAAATGACTTTGCGGATATTCGACGGATAGCGAAAGTACGCTGACAGATTATCCCATTTTCGTCGCCATGACTGGAGCACCACCGGATACTGCTGGCCCCATTTCGCTTCCAGCTCATCCAGCGCCATTTCTGCCGCTTCTTTCGACACTGCACGGTAAACCGGCTTCAGGTCAGCCATGAACGCTTTATGGTGCTTTGGCGCGACATATTTAATCGAGTTGCGTATCTGATGAATAACGCACAACTGAACCTCTGTCTGTGGATAAATGCTGTTTATCGCCTCCGGGGAGCCAGTCAGTCCGTCCACGCAGGCTATCAGGATGTCTTCAACGCCACGGTTTTGCAGGTCGCTTAATACCGACAGCCAGAAGTTCGCCCCTTCGCTTTCTGACAGATACAGCCCCAGGACTTCTTTTTTGCCTTCCAGGTTCAGTGCCGGCACGGTATAAACCGCCTTGCTCTGGTAGCGACCATCCTCACGGATTTTATAGTGAATGGCGTCCAGCCAGACGAAGGGGTAAACCTTCTCCAGCGGGCGCTGCTGCCACTGTTTTAGCTCAGGGATGACTTTATCGGTGACCGCGCTGATGGTGGCGGCGGAAACGCTGAAGGTATATAAATCTTCAATTTCCCGGCTGATGTCCTGGTAGCTCATGCCCAGCGCGAACAGGCGAATGATCTTACGTTCTATCTCGTCGGACAGCGTGGTCTGATGCTTCTTCACCAGTTGTGGTTCAAAAGTGCCGTTACGATCGCGCGGAGTTGCCAGTTCGAAGCAGCCGGTCGGGGCTTTAATGGTCTTTTTGCCGGAGCCGTTTTTACGGTTGGCTTCCACATCCTGGGCCAGATGGAAATCAAGTTCAGCAGATAGCGCCGCTTCGGTTAACTGCTTGATTAATGGTGTTAAGATGCCATCCTTGCCCGTTAGTGCCTGGCCGGACTGAAGTGCTTTAAGCGCTTTGTCGAAATCGAAGGGCTGGGACATGTGTCATTCCTTTTTGATTGTATATTACTGGAATGACACAGAATTTCTAACACTCCCGTCCCAAAAGAGTTGGTCTGTCAGTACAGGGTTATAACGGGTTTTTTTATGCCGCAGGCGTGAGCGTAACGGGTTAATGTATCGATGCTGGCTTTGGTAATGTTATTTTCCAGGCGGGAAATAACCGGCGGCTTTACCCCCATGCGCTCAGCAACCTGAGCCTTCGTCAGGTTGTCATGCTTGCGCCATTCTGCAAGTAGCTCTCTAAGCCTCTCCTTGCGTTCTTCTTCCTGCCATGCGGCACGATATTCATCGTCCTGCATCCATTCATTATGCAGTTCTTTATGGCTTACTAATTTCATTGAGTACCTCCGCTAACCGACTTTTGGCGAGGTCGATTTCTTTCGCTGGCGTTTTCTGTGACTTTTTTATGAAAACCCGGAGCATGATGATGGTATTGCCTTTATGGTATACCCAGATGCCTCTGGCTATATCCGTACCCATCGTGCGGATCTCAAAAAGTCCATCGCCAAGTGGTTTCGTATCCGGCTCCCGCAACAACCGGGCATCATGCTCCAGTTTACCAATGAGACGGTCAAACTTAACCCGAATTTTAATGGGTAATGCAGTAGCTTCTTCCCTGGCATTTGGGTGATAAACAACGCTAAACATACGGCCCCCTTCCTGAGTAAATATTAACTCATAGGCTAATTAATCACAAGATAAGATTAACTTACAGGCTAATTAACTTGACGATTTCAATCTGGTTACAGCCTGTCAGTATTAGCGTTTGATTTTTGCACTTCACATAATCATTTTCTTTGCATAAGAACACTTATGCGGTGCACAGCATAAGTGTTCCAGAAGCAGATGGATGTACCCGTCATCGCCGGTGTTGGTTTTCATGATCCAGAGAATGTCGCTGGCGTACTGACGTAAGTCGTCCTCAACGAAGGTGCCGGACTCCAGCTTCAGCATATTCAAATCGCAGAGTGCACACAATTCTGCCGGCAAATGGAGCAGCATAAAATCACGTGCGACATCGGGATTTGCCAGGAACTGGCGGAATGTCGCGTCATGGGGTGTACCGGGTTTCTTCTTCATCAGTCCTTGGCTCTGAAAAATGACCCTAAGGTGTTATCACAGCCCGGAAAAAGCTAACATTGGCGGTGAACAAAATAGCCATTCCTTCAGCCCAAGAACAGCCCGAACAGCGGATTCATAAACTAAAAAACATCCCGGAATTTTGATACAGGCTGGCGGGAACAGGGCCTGACTCTCATTATTCAGAATATTGTCGACATATGCGTATCTGTAACAATATCAAGCATCTTATAGATTCTTTTTTTAGCGCCAGTTGAATATCGTCGTTAATACGGCCAGTACAATTCACCTCTATAATATCCGGCTTTCTGGCAAGAATGTTAAGTGTGTACAACTCTCCATTAAGCATGGCATGTTTTGTAAATGACTGGTTTGCAAATAACTCACACCCTTTTATCAAACGGCGTTTCTGGAATGATTGCCAGAACAACATATTAAACCGTGATGCCGGGCGAATATAAAATATCAGCTGGTCCAGAAAATGCTCCAACAGGGATCAGTTTCGTAATGCCCTGGATTTTAACAGCCGGCTTCCCAATAGCAGGAACATCACTACAGCAAACATCGTTGCCAGGCACTCAGTATGTAAAGAATATTAACATTACCTGATTTATCAAGGCGCCAGCCCCCGCTCAGAGCGGCGACCGGTATCGCCAGATAAGAGAGCAGTCGGGTAACGGACACGACCCGGCTCAGAATATAATTGGGTGTGATTTTCAGTCGGTAGGTAAAAAATGTGACAACAATGACAGACTGTACCAGGCAGGATACCCCCCAGATTAACAAGAATAGAAGCACATCCGTATCATCAGTGTGACAGCTACGGCGGCCATCCTTCCAGTCATCGGTTCGTCTGAGAATGACGTGCAACTGCGCACGCGACACCCGGAGACAACGGCTGACGAAGCTTACTCCACATCCCCGGGCAATAAGGGCGCGTGCGCTCTTTTAATATTCCGTCATAATGCACCGGCATATTTTACCCAGTCTTCCAGTTTCAGCCCCGGCACCCGCTCAAACTCTCTCACATTATTCGTCACCAGAATGGCCCCCACCGCCATCGCATGCCCGGCGATCGCCGTGTCGTTCGGGCCTGTTGGCGTGCCAGTCTGGCGCAGCGCCACTTTAATCTCCGTGGTGGCGTCCACTGCAGCGCGGTCCCAGGGCAGAATGGCATCGAGGCGGGCGCAGAACGCGTCAACCAGCGCAATATGACGCGGTGAGGCTTTCGGGCCGGTGGCGCCGAAACGCATCTCCGCATAGGTGATAGCCGACACGACAATGCGGTGGTTACGCAGCACCGCCTGCTCCAGACGTTTGATCACTGCGGCGGGCTGCTCACGCATGATGAATGAGCAGATGCAGGTATCGAGCATGTAAATTCGTTCCCGGGTCTTTTTCACAGGTCAAATCGTCCTTCGTCGCTGACAACGTCCTCACGCTCCACCATAAAGTCCGCATCGGCTTTTTCCAGCTCTGCAAACGAGCCCCAGGTCGGCCGGACAGGACGCAATATAATGCTGTCCCCTTCCCGGACGATCTCCAGCTCGCTGACGCCGTCAAAATCCAGATCGCGGGGTAAGCGAATGGCACGGTTATTGCCATTTTTAAAAATGGATACAGTTCGCATGTTTTCCTCCTGGCCGGATGGCCTTTATGCCTGTGCTCAGTATAGGCAGATGTCAGGCATATGTATAGGTCATAAATATGCATATGCTAAGGGTATGCGTATGTTTACCATATGCAGATGCCAGGCATATGGATAGGTTAAGCCTATGTCTGGTTCTCTCTTTTTTCGCAGAGATCCGAAAAAAGTAAGTCCCGGATCTTCCTGTCTCACTCCGGCGCTCTGCGGCCAGGAAACACAACATGTGTCACTACATCAGCGTCCTCCCTTCTGTATGTTGTGTTAACCCCTCTTTATCGGACCCGGTTCGCAGGGGCGAAAAAGCGCGCTTCGTTTATTCCGTGCGCGTGCCACACTTCCGGAAAATCGTCATAATCCGGAAAACCGGATCATACCGGATCGTGGATACGGTAATTGCGCCGTGAAACTGTCACCCTTTTTATTATCTGTAAAAATCCATCCATGAAGTCATAACGACTCATTACGGGTTTTTTTATTTATGGACTGAAACTGAGTATTCAGTGATATATTTATTACCTGAAATGCAGTCGCTACAGTTTATCTGACTTATGGTGTATTCATGGCAAAGATACAGGCAAGGAATGTGGACGATGCGCTGTTTGCGCGCATTGAGCAGTCAGCAATGAAAAATGAACGGTCAGTCGAAGGTGAGATCCGCCTCGCGCTGGCCACACTCTACCCGGCAGCCGATCCTTCACAGAACATTGTGCCGCTGTCGATGCGCGATCGCTGGCAGCAGGAAACCGGACAGCGTCTGCGGTGGCTCCTGCAGCGCCTGAACGAGGACGGCTTCGGTACCCGGGCGCGCACCGGCGATGTCAGAGTGGGAGATTATGTGCGTCTCGGTGACCAGCTGAGAACCAGCCCCGGCCTGCTGATGGATATTGCTGAAGGACGCGCGGAAATGACGCCGGAAATGGCCGACGCGCTGCATCGCTGGTGCGGTGCCAGCGGAGACTGGCTGCTCAGTGGTGAGGGAGAATCGTTTCCGGTGGTGAAACTCGGAACCTACTCCGGCGTCAGCTGGCAGGAATTCTTTTTCCCGGACGACGATGACCGGTATGTGTTTGAGTTCATCCGCATCGAGGGTGGCCGGCACGACGGTACCCTGCTGATCCTGCGCCGGCATGAACACTCCGGGCGCGTCACCACCGGTCTGGTGACAGAAGCATTTTACCTCGGGGCCGGGATGGGGAATGGCGGCTATGGCAATCTGAAAAACTTTTTGCTGTTCCTGAAACAGCACGGTGGTTCCCTGGTCATGAATGCGTATCAGTTCATGCCCCCGGAGCCGGATTTTGATTTCTGGTCAGTGATGGGAAGGCATCACCCGGTCTGGTTCCGCGACATCAACCGCTGTTCGCCCTCCCGCTGGCTGCAGCAACTGCTCAGTGGTGAAGATCCGGGAGAATGGTTTGCCGGTGGCTGGTCACCGATCCTGCAGGAGGTGGCGAAGACTGCCGCCGGAGAACCACGTGCTCCTGCCGGACAGGCAGATCCTGACGGGGAGAAATGAATGAGGATTTCAGAAGCCCTGAAACAGGTCGGCTGTATCCGGAGCTGCTGGCGCCACGCTGCCAGACTGGAAGGCACTCCTCCCCCCGATGTGCCGGACGGCCTGGTGCTGGAAACTCCCGGGGGACAGGGCGACACACCGCTTTGTCATGTGGATTTTGTGGTGGCGCAGAAGTGGCTGGTCTGTGCGGAAACATTGACGCAGACCGTCGGGGGAACGGAGTTAGGCGGGGCGGTCTGGCGTCTTATGACGGACACTGAGTCGCACCTGGCGGCATCCGGGCCGGACAACGGAGAACGGGATGAACAGTAACCTGCCGGTACAAAAGGCGGCATTTTCGTCACAGGTTCAACCCGTCCATCTGCCGGTGGCTGTTGATTATCCGGCCGCACTGGCCCTGCGGCAGATGGCTCTGGTACAGGACGAACTGCCGAAATACCTGCTGGCACCGGAAGTCAGCGCCCTGCTTCACTATGTGCCGGATCTGCACCGCAAAATGCTGCTGGCCACCCTCTGGAACACCGGAGCGCGCATCAACGAAGCGCTGGCGCTTACCCGGGGGGATTTTTCCCTGGCGCCACCGTATCCGTTCGTACAACTGGCCACCCTGAAACAGCGGGCGGAAAAAGCGTCCAGAACGGCTGGGCGGATGCCGTCCGGCAGCCAGCTTCACCGCCTGGTGCCACTCTCCGATAACCAGTATGTCAGCCAGCTGCAGATGATGGTGGCCACGCTGAAAATCCCGCTGGAACGTCGTAACAGACGTACCGGAAGAACGGAGAAGGCACGCATCTGGGAGATCACCGACCGGACGGTCCGTACCTGGATTGGGGAGGCGGTTGAGGCAGCAGCGACTGACGGCGTGACGTTCTCAGTACCGGTGACGCCGCATACGTTCCGCCACAGTTACGCCATGCATATGTTATATGCAGGTATACCGCTGAAAGTTCTGCAGTCGCTGATGGGCCACAAGTCTGTGAGCTCGACGGAAGTGTATACTAAGGTGTTTGCGCTTGATGTTGCCGCACGGCACCGGGTGCAGTTTCAGATGCCGGAAAATGAGGCGGTGGCCATGCTGAAAGGAGAGATGTGAGAGCTGATGCCCCTGACATTCCTGTGTGGACCTTGGGCTATTTATTATTGCCGGAAAGATATGGTCTGCACATCCTCTCCGGATCCTGTCTTGTTCTGGTATCGCTTTGTGTGTTGTCATGTTTCGTTTATTTCGAATAATCGAAACATGGCAGTCTTCTCAGTCCCGCCCCGTTACCTTATTCGTACCCCTTATAATGGGGTGTTAGCCAGCCAGACCCGGCATGATTACAGCCCCCAGTCGTCCATGATCCGGGGGGTGATGTCACCGGGTCTGGTGGGGCGCTGGTAACCGCTAATAGGGGCCAGGTCAGGCACATTTGCCGGGACCGTCTGTAACGTGGATGCCGGTACCTGCTCCCCGTGGTTATCTGGTTAACCCATATACAAGGGAGACAGAATGACCGAATCCAGCGATTACGAATCAGTTCAGATCTTTATTGGCGTTGATGTCGGTAAAGATACACATCACGCCGTTGCCGTTAATCGTTCAGGTAAGCGACTGTTCGATAAAGCATTACCCAACGACGAAGCCAAACTCAGGTCGCTGATATCTGACCTGAAACAGCATGGTCAGATACTGCTGGTCGTTGACCAGCCTGCCACCATCGGTGCATTACCCGTCGCGGTTGCCCGCTCTGAAGGCATCCTTGTCGGATAGCTACCTGGCCTGGCAATGCGCCGCATCGCCGACTTACACGCCGGTGAAGCCAAAACCGATGCCCGTGATGCGGCCATCATCGCCGAAGCTGCCCGTACGGCGTCATAAATATGCTTGACAACTTAATAGGGGCCCCCCCTCTGACCGGGACTATCAAAAATCGGTCCGCCGGAAATCCGGGTGAAGCTGTATCTGGCAGCGTTGTGTGGTCTGAAATTTAACCCATTACGGTTATGCCTGAGAAGTAAGGCAAAAAAGTGTGCCACTGGTGCACTGATGAAAAAGCTCGTGCACTGGTGCTATTGTGCACTGAAAACACAAAAACCGTTTGATACGGACTGTTTGTCTTCAGATGCGCGTAGCGCATGTAAGACGGCATGATGTTGTTTTATTAAGCACTGTAGATGAAGCCGACAGGTCACGACGTAGCCGCGCTAACAGGAAGGTAATGCTGACAGTACTCAGGAGACTCCACACCTAAATTAAAGCGTTTTTTCCTGACAGAAATCGCTGAGAAGTCATTCGCTGCTTGTGGGATGAAAATAAAAAAGGTTCTGTCGGTAAGGGTAATATTTCCACTATTGTCCAGGTTGTGCCCGGCAGTTGTATAAAACTACTGGTTCGCCCGCCATCGGTTCAGGGTGATTCTGTGGATGTGGCAGATAAGGTCTCCTGGTCGGTCTCCGGCAAAACGATTACCGCCACCAACCCGACGCCGTTTTACATGAATATCAGTCAGGCCTCCTTTAACGGAAAAAATCTGACGATGGATAAAAGCTATATTCCGCCTTTTTCTGATGAAAAATATCCGTTACCCGGAAATGAAATAAAAGGCACCGTTAAATGGTCAGTTATCGGGGATTATGGCGAAACGCGTGAAAAAACATTTTCAGTAAAATAACTGCGGTGTTATTCCATTTGACTGTATTTTCTGGCAGTGCTGGTAATTTTATCTTTAATCTGCTTTTCACCGATATCTGAATGACAAATATCCGGTAACGTCTGTGCCGGATATAACAGGTAATAAGGGACCGGAACGTTGAAATATTCCATTCTGGCTTTATATGTCAGCGCTGCATTATTGCCGCTGACGGCGTCTGCACGCACATGGACGTTTGACCCTGCGCTGGTTGATGGCGGGAAAGGAACGGTGGATGTTTCCCTGTTTAATGAAGGGCTGCTGCTACTTCAGAAACGCCGGAATCGGGGGAAACTCGTTTTTCCCCGATTACCGGGGTTGGACAACGACGCCTGCGGCGGAGGCGTCAGGATAAATTGTTATTGCCTTTCCTGGTGGTGGCACGATCATGACGCTCCATCCCGGCCAGAATCAGCGCGACCGCTTTCTCCAAGTTGGGGAAGTGGCCGGGTAGCTGGCACAGTGCCACCTGACAACAGATCGCAGCCAGACATATGGGATTCTCCGTTCTGAGGTTGCTTCCCGAAAAAATTAAATCACGCCTGCGGCTTTCCGGCAGCTTTATCAATAGCCTTCAGCAGGGTTTCCTGTCCCGCACCGCCCGGTATCACCGTCACGTTCTTCTCCGTGGCGCCCTTAACCGGCATCACAATCAACGCCGGCGTGCCCTGCAGCGCAAGCGTCTGTGCCAGTTTGTTATTGGCATCCAGTATGCTCTTCGTGTTCACATCTCCGCCCCTGATTTTATGCCCTTTCAGGTCTGCAGCAGCCACACTGCTGATATCTTCACTGGTGAGTGCGCCTTCATAATGGCCGGTGGCAAAAATACCGTTGTGATACGCAAGCCACACATCCGCCCCCGCTGATTTCCAGATTTTCAGCCCCTTCTGTGCGGCTTTCAGCGAGTTCTCCCACCGCGACGCAAATATGGGCCAGGATTTAAACACATAGCGTACCTGCGGCCTGGCTTTCATCACTGCCTCCAGCTCAGGGGCTTCCTGAGAGCAGACGACGCACTGATAATCAAACAGCTCCACAAGCACCACTTTCGCATCTGCCGGCCCGTATGACGGATTGTCCCTGTCATTCACCAGCGCGTCCTGGTTCGCCAGGACTGCCGCCGTCATGGCCTTAATCTGTCTGTCCTGCTGCTGAGTCTGCAGCTTCTGACTCACCTGTATCAGAATATCCGGATGTGCCAGCAGGTAATCTGCCGCCACCTGCCCGATACGGGCTTCCTGCTCCGGGGTGAAAACCCCGCCGGTTTGCCCGTCTGCGGACGGGGTCGTTCCTGCGGCCATCACCTGACCGGATAAAAGCACCAGCCCCGCCAGGGCTGACAGTGTGATTCGGGGGTATGTCATGGGGTTTTCTCCCGTTAAAATTGCCGGTTCCGTCCGTCTGAGGGAAAAAACCGTGCTGAGGAATACCGGTGAGCGTAACGGAGGCAGCCATGCCTGATCAACCGGGATCAGGCACAGATACACGGGGTACTGTCAGCCGGTCATGCCGCGGTGCTTTTCTGTCTGACACGCTCTGTGCTGACCACCCGGAAAACACCCTGTGTGTCCTGGCAGAACGCGGTGCTGCGCCGGGTATTGCTGATTTTTCCTTTTATACACAGGCGTTGTTTCATTTTTCTGTTACTGACCATAATGCCACCTCATTTTTTTGCGTCATACGATTTTAATATCCGGTAAAGTTCATCCTTTATATACAGTTTCTTTTTTTTCAGCATTTCCGTTTCTGCATCCCCGAAACCGGAAATCATTTCCCGCTGTTTTATTTCAGCATCCAGCGCGTTGTGCTTATGAAAAAGCCCGGCAAAATGTGCATCCTCGTTTTTCAGGCGTGATATCAGCGTTCTGTATTCCGGAAACATAATCCCTCCACAGGTGGTAACGTTATTTCCTCTTTAATACAGGCACAGGGAAAATGTAAAGCATCCGGGCAGGATATTATGTACCGGAATATTACCGTGGCACGCTCACTACCTGACGAACTGCCACACGCTGGCTGGCACTTTGTCATACAGACGGTTCATCGTCAGCTCAGCCAGACGGTGGTCTGCTGCGGAGTTGAACATTTCCAGCTCATCATCCGACAGTTTGTAACGGTTAGATTCAGCCACTCTCTCCAGAGTTTCTTTATTACTGCATCTTCTCAGCTGAAACAGCCAGTCAGATTTACTTTTCATCGTTATCCTTTTATCCGTATATGCTTATTTCTGTAAATAACAACCAGATTAATTTATACTCTGTCGCAGGGTGGAATAACAGCCCGGTTAAAATAATTTTCCGGATATTTAACCTGTTTTACACTTCTGCGGGCATGCACCACCAGCATAATTACTTTCCTGCCCTGCGGATTGTCCGCATGGGACCGCCTGGCTGCCAGTGAAACGTCCTGTCGTCACTCCCCGGCTTTTTATGCTTCCGGTAAGGACGGGTCTGCGGGGTGTTTTTCCCCGGAGAGGCAATATATTCATCCCTGATACGTTTACGTTCCGCCGCGCCCGGCGGATGTCCGTTCTCTTCCTCCGCCTGCCAGTACAGGGACTCCAGCACAAAACGTTCATATTCACTCAGTAATGATAATTTTTCTGTCCGGCTCATACCGGTATCCTCCTCTGCGGGATTCCATTCAACAGGTTACCGCACAGTCTGCACGGCTGCATGAACCAGTCGGAACCTGCGTATTCACTACAGAATGGTATCAGACTCATTCTGACCGGAGGTGTCATTCTGTCTCCGGCGCTTCAGACTGATGTATCCAGACATTGCATAGCACTTCCGGAGCGGACTCACGCGACGAGAAAACAAACCGACCGTGGCTTTCCAGAAAGCATCTGACTTCCGGTATATTCCGCCAGCGGCTGAGAAACAGAAAAAAAGCCGGCCCCGGGATGCTGCGGGTCCGCCACCGCCGCCCCTGATAATATCTGTACCACATACCGGGAGGAATAGTGGCAAATCTTTCGGTATAACATTCAGTGACCGCCTCCACCCCCGGCAGGGAACTGATATCCATCTCCCCGATGGTCAGCAGACTGCGGCGCGGGTTATCAGCGAGCAGCAGTTCCACGGTAATCAGCATGATGATTTTTTGGGAGGACCACCGTCAGCGGGGTACCTTCTGAACCTCTTCTGTGCATGGATACCCATTCGTTTCTGCGTGTCAGACGCCGCCTGGCATATATCACCAAAGCGCTCTGCCGTCGGTTCAGGCTTTCTGGCATTTTCCAGACACTGACTGCGACGGGCAGCCAGCCAGGCCCGTTCCTCACTGTCACGGCACCGGTCCAGCACGTCCAGCCAGCGTCTCGCCGCCCGGCGGTAAAGACCCGCCGCCTCCAGCGCCTCCGCCACGGCGTCCCTGCCCGCCGGGTGTTCTTCGTTTTCTTTTCGTCCCATAGCAGCCCTCCCGCGCATGACATATGTAACATTATTCCGCCGTCGCCCGGACGCGGATCGAGGAGTAAAAATAACACGCATGAACCGGCGGCATGCCCCACCCTGTGACCAGATGAGAGAAAAAGGTGACCGTCATCAGACCAAAAACATCATCGTGACGTTCCCGTTCAAACACCACATCTTCTCCGCTACCGTACCATGCAATATACAGAAGCAGCCCGTCCAGCGTGTTCCGGCTGTCCACAAAATACGCCCGGGCCAGCGCCGTCAGTTTTTCTTCACTACTGACCGTAACGCCCCACTCCCGCATGTCAGCAGTGAATGAGCGCAGTACCGCCAGCGCCTTATGGCCGGTCACATCCGTCGTCTTGTGCATCCCCGTATCCTCAGCACGGTGTGGTATTCTTCAGCAAGAATATAAACCACATTACCAGCAAGGCTAATAAGCATAAAATATAATCACGGCAGATTCAGGAGAGCAAGCCCACCCGCCCCGCATGGCACCTGTTTTTGTGTAAAAAAGATACTGGTTTATCACTTCACCGGAGGAGGGAGCTGGCCATCAGCACCGGACCACTGACCCCGCAAGAAAAAGCCCGTCTGGAAGACCGGATTGCCCTGTGGGTTTTCAGGAAAAAACAGCCTGTGACTGCCGCCGAAATTGCCAGGTATTTTGACCTGCATATCCATACTGCCCGGCTGCTTGTCCACGCCATTATGCGCCGTGCTGACGGCACCCTCTGCAGGCTGGAAGGTCGCTATGTCCGCAACCCTGTGAGCAAACGAAAACGGCAGGTGAAATACTTCAGCGTACTCAGCCTGCCGGATACAGTTCGTCGTTCAGGGGCTGAACATAAAGATACGGGCTGACACCTCAGTTTCCCTGCCGGTGGATGATAGCCTTTTTCCCCCGGCACTGGCGCGCCCTTTCCCGGGCAAACAGCCTCCACTGCGGATGGGGCGCCCGGTTCGCGGTCTGCTGCCAGGCACGGGCGGCGGCAGCATAGTCCCCCGCCATTTCCAGCCGGAGTGCCTCACGTCCCCGGCTCTGGTGCTGCCGGAGGGCGGCAGACGTCACGCCCTGCAGGAGGCCTTCCTGTTTCATCCGCTCACTCATTATCCCCTGCCCCTCCGGTTCAGACCGTCTGCGCCAGCACCGCACGGAGTTCCGCTTTTCTGGCGTTCTGCGCCCGGACCTTTGCCAGTCGCGCCAGCGCGTACTGTTCTTCCTCCACTGTGATATGCTCCGTCACATACCCTTCCGTGTCATACCGGCAGGCCCCGGCTTTCATCGCGCTGAGATACGCTTCAGAACGGGCAATCGCTTTCAGCGCACGGATTATCTTTTTGTGTGACAGCGGGATACCGCGTCTGGCGGCATCCTCAAACAGCGCCTCACGCACGCCACAGGCGAAAAGACGGGGCGTGTCGCCGTCAAACAGCCCCGGCCACCAGGGCTTCAGGGTATCCACCGCCTCTTCCGGGGTCGGCAGTCTCAGATACACGGAAAGAGCCTGCTTCGCCTGCGCTTTTTTCGCGGCCAGTTCTGCTTCCCGGGCCGCTTTCTCTGCCAGTTTTTGCTTCTTCACCTTCCACTTCGGCGGCGTGGTGACGTTAATCACGGTCTTCCGGCTGCGGACGGGTGCGTCACCCTCCGTCCTGCGTTTCAGCGTCAGTACCGGTCGTTTCTGGTCTGCCATATTCATTCTGCATTACCGCCTCATCCTGTCCGGACAAAAGATATCACATCCGGCTACAGTGCCAGAATGCCCAGTACGGCCAGATGACAGGTGTAGAATACCGGGAAAAAATCAGCCGGCCAGAACCGGGGCAGGGATTTGCCTGTCAGTGACACCAGCCATACCGCCACCCCGGTCACCAGAAGTCCTGCCACCGCCGCCACATCGCTGGTGTCCAGATTCAGCGCAGGGATGGCGGCCGCAAGCGACAGGCGCTCTTCAGCATCCCCAGCCCGGTACAGCCGGTAACAGATGACCAGCATCAGCACGCCGGCAATTCCGTAGCTGGTTCCGGACAGGGGTATCCACACCGTCAGCAGTAACAGCGCGGCCGCAGAGAGAAACAGGCTGCGCTGTTCGCACCATTTCAGCGCCTGCGCGGCCACCGCAAAGGCAAACAGAATATTCCCTTCATACCACGGGAACCCCGCCAGAAAGTACCCGGACTGTGCGATGACCGCCCACCCCCACAGCCGGTTAATCGCAGACTGACGGATATGCGTATGCCGGGACAGGTTCAGCCCCCACACCAGGGCAAACAGCGGAAACGCTCCCCGCCCCGCCAGAAACAGCCACTCCTGGTTCAGGTGCAGGATACGGTTAACATGGTCCAGTACCATCAGCAGCATCGCCACGGTTTTGATGATATCCCGCTGTCCCGGTGACCAGGCCAGAAGTCGCAGCAACCGGGTATCCACCCGGGCCGACCGCGAATCGTTACGAGTGGCGTTCTCCATTGTCATACCTTCTCCTCAGTCTCCACCCGGGGTTTTCTCTTTCTGCAGGTCACGCACCATATCCCGCTCCATCTGTTGCAGGCGCTCCTGCAGCAGATTTTCCCGTGCCACTTCCCGGACAGCATCCCGCTCCCGCTGTGGTTCACGCAGCATACTTTCCGGCAGCGCGGCTTCCCGTTCCGGGGTGACAGACCGGTCACGTTCCTGCCCGGCAATCTCCCTGACAGCCAGCTCTGTTTTCCCGTCCGGCAGGTCAGGTTTATCCTCTGCCATTTTACGGACAATCTCATCCGCCCGGCGTTCCGTTTCACGGCGGATGGCCTCTTCTGCCTGCCGCTGTGCCAGCACCTCCGCCGTGACCGGTTCACCGTTTCCGGCACCCGGCTGGACGCTGTTATCCGGGATATCCCCCCACACCCGGCCGCCGGTCATGGCGCCGGGGTTCCACGGACGGCCTTCACCGGCAATTCTCACCACCACGCCGCTGTCAGGGTTATCGCGGGCAATCCGGACGCCATCCTGCATGCTGTCAGCCAGCAGGCTTTCGCCGTTCCGGCTGCC
This sequence comes from Salmonella sp. SG203, assembly GCF_013350575.1. Lineage (NCBI taxonomy): Bacteria > Pseudomonadati > Pseudomonadota > Gammaproteobacteria > Enterobacterales > Enterobacteriaceae > Salmonella > Salmonella sp. SG203. The sequence goes on along the minus strand of NZ_SNMT01000025.1, from coordinate 44,747 downwards.
CTGCAGGGCCACAAACTGCGCCTCTTCACTGCCTTTCACCCGACCTTCCCCGCTGAAGCCCCGCAGCCCGGCACCGTCATCCGTTGTCAGCGGGTTCAGCCAGATACCGGCGGATTTACCGTTACGGTCAAACGCCGGCAGCGCCACATACGGCTGCGGATACTTGCGCCCCGGTGTAATAAAACGCGCCCGGCTGTCTCCCTGCGCCAGTCCGGCGTTGCGCAGCACGGCACGACCGGCGGCCACGTCCCGCAGCTCCCGGGCGGTGCTGAACAGGCGTTCTGCGTTCATCATCTCACGCTCTGATTTCGGCTCCAGCACGTCATGGGCCGTGCCCTTTTGCTCCGCACTGTTGATGGCCTTAACCCAGCCCTGACGGTCGTCGGTGTACACCTGTACATGCTGCTTCATACGCGACAGCGCCACATACGCCGACTCAAAACCCGCCATCTGTTTCCGGCCCCCTTCGGTTCCCTCCAGCGCAATGGCAAACGTCTCACTGGCCCCCTGCGCACCGTGCGCCGTGATGGCATACGCCAGGTCAATATGCTGCTCTGCCCTGTCCAGCCCGGGACGCACCACGCGGGTCTGTTTCCCGTCTGACAGCGTGACGCTGTCACCGGAAACCCCCGTCACCGTCCAGACGCTGTTGGCCACATACCCGCGCTCCGGGTCGCTTTTCGTGAAGCGCATCCGGTCGCCGGTGCCCACCCGGATGGTCTCCGGCTTATACAGGGTGACGCCTTCCGCAGAAGCTTCCCGGGGAGAAATCAGCCGGGTGTTACCCTCCTTATCTTCCAGGGTAATCAGCCCGTCCTCCTTACTGATACCGGCAATCCGGTGATACACATTATCCACCAGGGCCAGCGCCCCCTGATGCGCCTCCCAGGTGGACAGACGGCGCAGTTCCCCGTCGCGGATGTTCGCCGTTGTCAGCACCGGGATATCTGCCTGCTGTTCACCCAGCTCTCCGGCTTTCTCCCGCACATCATGGATCATACTGTTCAGCACCCGACGGTCCTCATTCAGATGCGTGACAATCAGCGTCCGCTCCCGGGCTTCCGGCGTTCTGCCGGTATAGTCCCGAACAATGGCCTCATACAGCGTCACGGGCACATCCGGAAAGGCTTCGCCCTTTTTCTCCGCCTCCTGTGCGGCTTTCGCCAGTTCCTGCTCCTGCAGACGGCTGAACTCCGTCACCGAGTTTTCCGGTGCCCATGCCCCCTCCAGGCGGGGAACCTGAACCGGCTTCACGTTTTCAAGCCCGGACAGTGCCTTATTCACATCCCGGTTAATCAGGCTGTACACGGCCTCCCGCAGCGCCGGCGTCTGACGCACAATCTCCTTCATGATGGCCACATCGGCTGCACTGCGCGTCTGCTGCAGACGGAAGGGCTGGCCGGGAGCGATGGCCTGCAGCTGGTCCGTGTCACCACTGGCCACGGCACGACCACCACCGGCCGCAATCAGGGCGTAAGCCCGCGCCATATCGGTGTTGCCCACCATCGAGCTCTCATCGAGCAGGAACAGCGTGTTACTGAAATCCGGTGTTTCACCGCTGCGCTGCTGCAACTGCGTGTCATGCAGGAAGGACGCCAGCGTCTGTGCCTCCACGCCGGCACTTCGCATCTCCCCGACCGCACGGTGTGTGGGGCCAAGCCCCACGACACGGGGGCGTTCGCCTTCCGGCAGAATGTTCACGGCAGACATCACCGCCCGGAACTGGGTGGTTTTCCCCACACCGGCATACCCCTGCACCACGGTGAAACGGTCTTTCGTTTCGAGTATCATACGGGTGGCGGCACGCTGTCCGGACGTCAGAGTCTCCATGAGTTCGCCGGGTACCCTCTCCATCAGTGGCGTGACCGCCTCCTTGCCCTCAAGGATATGATGCAGAATACTCTTTTCAGCCTCATACGACGCACGGGAAATCAGCAGGTCTGTACCATAACCTTTTGCCACATCCACATGCAGTAAATCGCCCCGTTTTATCTGCGCATCAATTTCCCGTCCCAGGTCAGCAAAACCGGTTCCCTCTGCAGCAAACGACTTCACCTCCGTCAGCAGATCCACCTGACTGAATGCCAGGTTTTTACTTTCCACCACCGGAATGGCCAGATGAATGGCCTGCTGTGCCGGCGTATGCAGCCCGGCTTTCTGCAGGCTGATGGCGGTTTCCAGCGATGTTTCACCGGCACGCGCCTTTATCTGTGATGACACGACAGTAAAAGACGGATGACGGGAAAGTTTTTCAGCGGTACGGACCTCATCCAGTGAGGAATACAGTCGAACGTCACGACCACTGCGGGCCAGACCGTTCAGGGTGGCGGTGTCCATCGCCATCTGTGTGACGGAGGCAAAAACTTTCGCACTGTCACTGACGGAATGCCCGGGCGTTTCCACCCAGCCGCTCTCCAGCTTCAGTGCCGTGAACGGTGAGTCGCCCACAGGCAGGGAGGCCGGTTCAGCCCGCCCCGGCACGACAACCGTCATCGTGTCCTCACTGACGGACGACACCTGCAGGCGGTCACCGCCGGAGACGCGAAGGCCGGGAATTTTTCCCGTCACTCTCAGGCGCTCACCGTCTGCCACCGCCATCTTCTCCGGCCGGAACAGCGACCAGCTGCTGTCCAGGGAAGAAATACGCACCACCTGTGTTTCGCCCTGCGCATCCCGCAGGGTCAGACTGTTACTCTGCGCCGTCACCCGGTCTATAACATAGCGGTCATGACGGCGTGTCTCCGGGCTCCACTGCTCCATCACCATCCCTTCACGGTACATATCCCGCAGATAACGGCTCCGGCTGTCCAGCCAGACCGGTGACAGGGCGGTCATGGTTACTTCCGCCTGTCCGAGCACACCCTGTGTTTTCAGCTCACTGCGAATGACCTGTGTCAGTATGGCCTGTTCCCGTACCCCGCTGACCTGTGCCACGCTCTCTTCTCCGGCTTTCACGCTGTCCACAAAATCCCCGGCCAGCCGGGCATAGCGGGCATTCCTGTCAGGTTCACTGATGATGGTGGCCGGTCGCTGCTCTCCGCCCTGCCAGCGATACGTGTTCACCCCGGCATCTTTCATGGCCATCAGTACGCTGCCGGTACCGGTACGCTGGCCACTGTCAGTGATGAGCACCTGAACGTTATGACGCGCCGCACCATCCAGCAGGGTTAACGTCTCCTTCAGGGACAGCTTTTCTCCCTGGTCGACGATAACGGTACTGCCCGGCGTGAAGGCCAGACTCTCCTGCAGCTGACGACGCCCGGTTATCAGTTCCCCGGTCAGACGTTCATCCTGTTTCAGGTTCATCTGTGAACGGCGGTCGGCGGCAATAATCTGCACCTCACGCCCCTGCTCCCGGGCCATCATCGCCAGCTCTGCCACCCGTTCACGCTGCCCGGCGGCGCCACCCTGACCTGAAATAATGGCCAGTGACGGACGGTCCTGCGCCAGAACACTGACCGCATCGCTGTATCCGGCAGTCCGGGGAACGCTTTTCTCCGGATGCACGGTCACCCGGTTCTGTTTCATGATGTCACGGCTGAGAGAGCGGACCGACAGCTCATCGAGCACATGAATCCCGGACGTGAACAGCCCCTTCTCACGGTCAAGAGGGATGAGTTGCTCACGGCTGATGGCCTCATCAATGCCTGCGCGTGCCCGCTCAATCACACCATTTTCCGGCGGCAGTATGCCGACCGTTCTGGCCAGCACGTCCGTGTACGTAAACTGTACTTTTCGTTCACTTAAACCGGCAATGGCCTGCGTCACCGCCTGCTGCACATCCGGTCCGTCCGGTGAAACAGACTCCTGCGCCTGCATACGGGTCTCCGCCCGTTGATCCGCTGATTCACGATACGCCCGGATATCGAACCCGGTGTCCTTCAGTGTCTGCATCCACTCGGCCATTCTGACTTCCGGATCGACGTGCTGTTTGGATTTTCGCGTATCCAGTGCCGCCACATCCCGGGATTTCAGCGAGGCATCCTCCCCGACGGCCTCCCGGATGGTCTGCGAGCGTCCGGAAAAGGCCTCCACCGGCACGCCCGGCATTTCCCACATACCGTGCTTACCGACCACTTCAGTTTCATAGCCCAGCGCCTCAACCTGCTCTTTCAGCTTTTCCCGGTAGAGCCTGCCAAAGGCAATCTGATTAGCGTACACATTCTCAATGAACCCCGTTTTCCCCACTTTGTCACTGCTCAGTGTCTTCCACTCGCCGTTATGCTGCGTGACATTGGCCACCACCGCATGCGTGTGTAACTGTGGTTCCTGATCGCGACTGGTGTCGTGATTAAAAAGCGCCATCACCAGATTACCGGTCAGCAGCGTTTCTGACTGCCCGTCCGTCATCACCCGTGTGGAGGCCAGCGCCTCCACCTGACGGACAGCAAAATCCACGGCCTGGTTATGCGCTTCAATAAGACGCTTATCGCCCCCCAACATTGCCATCATGGACACGCTTTTAGGCGCTGAGAACGTCAGATCGTAGCCGGGGCGATGCTTATTACTGCCATCCTGCATACGGCTTAAATCCGCCCCGTCCGGCAGCTTCCCTTCCAGAAGACGGGTAAAGACATCCTTATCCACACTCCCCTGTAGCCCCAGCTGTTCTGCCCCTTTGCCGGCCCAGCGTTCCTCCATGCTGCCCAGCACATAGTAATTATCCCTGTCGGTGTAATAGTTTCCGGCACTCCCGGCGGATCTGACCTGCGCAATACTCATCATAAATGTATATCCCTTTGACATATCCCATCACAAAAACCATAATGGATATACGTAAGGCATATCCCTGTAAGGAGGTACATGATGGAAACCAGCGTATTTCTCAGTAACCGCAGCCAGGCTGTCAGACTGCCAAAAGCCGTTGCATTGCCGGAAAATGTAAAACGGGTTGAGATTATTGCCGTCGGGCGAACCCGTATCATTACGCCGGCCGGAGAATCGTGGGATGAATGGTTTGACGGAAACAGCGTCAGCGCCGATTTTATGGATAACCGGGAACAACCCTCTGTGCAGGAACGGGAATCATTCTGATGCTGAAGTTTATGCTGGATACCAATATCTGTATCTTTACGATAAAAAACAAACCTGCCAGCGTCAGGGAGCGTTTTAACCTGAACCAGGGAAGAATGTGTATCAGTTCGGTTACCCTGATGGAGCTGATTTACGGTGCCGAAAAAAGCCAGATGCCGGAACGAAATCTTGCTGTGATCGAGGGTTTTTTCTCCCGTCTTGATGTTCTGGATTATGACACTGCGGCAGCCACTCATACCGGGCAGATAAGAGCAGATCTTGCGCGTCAGGGACGTCCCGTCGGGCCATTCGATCAGATGATTGCCGGACACGCACGCAGCCGGGGCCTGATTGTTGTCACAAACAACACCCGGGAGTTTGAACGTGTGGACGGACTGAGAACGGAGGACTGGAGCTGATATGGTCATCAGAAATCATCTCCCGGTTCCGGTTCATCCTCTGTGCGCGCACGGTGAACGTTGATATTCACTTCCTCCCGCCGTTGCATCTGCTGCTGGACATTCACTTCCTGCTCTGCCTGCCAGGCCTCATAAGCGGCCATATCCATCACCTCACCGGACTCATCGATCCCCGGAGGAAGCGGGTCTGCCTCTTCAGCTTTTGTCTCCAGTTCGGGAGAAATCCCCCCCACTGGCGAATGGCCTGAAGATGAAGTATCTGACGACGTTTTTTTACCACTGGCGTGCGCAGGCTGTTGCGGCTGTTCAGCCTGTGCTTCTGTTACTGCCGACGTAACCGCTTCTTTATCCGGTTCAAACAGACTGGCCATCTGACGTCCCTCGGCTTCCCTGGCGGCCAGAACGGCGCTCAGACGGGCTTCCGCCTCCGGATTCATTTCCCGGGGAATAAATTCCGGTGCCACTTTGGGACGTTCCTGGTATTTCAGGGCCAGCTTCACTGCCGGATAGGGTCCGGGCAGCGTGACATAACAGGTCAGGTCGGGCAGTGACTGAATATCGGAGTAGCTGACCAGTGTGACACGCTCCATCTCCTTACCGGTCGACACCCCGTCACGAACAGGATCGGCACCATAGGAATACTGCTCACTGGCTTTCAGGATCTCTTTTTCACCAATCTCATGAGCGACATAGTCGGCAATCTTATAGCTGGGTGAGCGGAAGAAGGCCCTTGTGTTCATCACATCCAGCAGGGTTGCCGCCGCTTTCTCACCATAGATATCCTCCATCTGTGTACTGGACTGAATCCCAAAGACATAGCAGCCCCCGAATTTACGGGCCTCCGGGACAATTTCAACCAGGTCGGGCAGCTTGTGCAGCGTCGGGATCTCGTCACAGAAGAACCACACCCGACGGTTACGGTTCTCTCCCATCGCCAGCAGCCCACGGATGGCAATGGACAGCCACATGGAGATCACCGGCTTCAGGGATGCATGCGTGTCAGCGTTTGAAGAAATGAACAGCCAGCCGTTTTTTTGATCCTCCCGGACGCCGCGCATCCAGTCACGGATGGTGAACGGTTCACCGTTACGTTCAATGCCCTGCAGATAACGAACAGCTTTAACATAGTTGGTCAGCACGGCCCGGATGGAGATGGCCGTCTTCTCGATTTTTTCTTCCACCAGGTTAGCTGCCGGAGAGTTACGCAGATAGGTACGCAGTTTTTCAATTTTGATGGAAAGCAGCGTGTCAACCAGTTTGCTGTAACTACGGTCGCTGTCATTACGCATCAGGTATGCCGCTTCCGCAAAAATGGTTCGTCCGGAGCCCTGCCAGAAAGGATCTTCCTTCGTGCCCATCGGGATAAGAGTATTCGCCGCATTATCAAAGTCCGGCAGGGTGAGGCATTCCCGCCATAAATCCCATGCGGCACACCGCGCGTCACAGGGGTTGAGAATTTTATCGATGGACGGGTCGTAGTAGCTTTTGACAAACTCACAGGAACGATCGTACATCACCACCATGTCGCCGCGCTGACGGGCATAGTTAGCCAGCCGGCGAATGATTTCAGACTTACCGGTACTGACTGTCCCGTGGAGCAAAAAGTTCTGAATCTCTGAATCCTTAATGATTGGCAAATCGCCAATCAGGATATCGGACGCTTTTCCGTCTTTTCTCAGCATCCTGGCAACGTCTTTCGGATTGTCGGTAAGCTGTCGACCTCCGGTAACATCATCCTCACTCTGCTGTTTTCCCTGACGCCCCAGAATCCAGGAGACAATAAAGAAGGTGATCAGGCAAATAACCAGTGCCACAACAGCAGCCAGAACGAATGCGGACCATAACTGCTCACCGCACCAGATCATATATTTATCATGCAGCACCTGAGCAGCATTCATCCGGAAGGTTTTACCGTAATACTGGATCTCATATACCGGCTGGGACTTTATTAAATCCCGCATGCCTTCCAGCGTGGTACACCACCAGTAAATACAGCCATTCACAAACGTCTGCCAGCTTATTTTTATCCATAAAACCAGACCAACGAGTATCCAGAAGAAAATAAACAGACAGTAGAAAATAATATTGGCGATCTGGCTGAACATGCGGATACGCATGGACGCAATCTGACCGCCCTGGGTCATATCCTTTGCGGTAAAGCTCATGATATCATTCCTGAGAAAGAGAATCAGTCGGGACGGGAAACAGAATTAAACAGGCTACGGCGTGTTACTTCCGCTTTCGCAACAAACAGAGAACCATAATATTAATGACCAGTACAGCAAACAGCCAGGCGAACGGATTGTCGGGAAACATATGATTAAGGATTTCAATTACGGACATGGAGCATCGGCTGCGCCGGCAACACTTCACGATCGCACAAAGAATTTGCACAACCGCTCAGTGTTTTCATATTTATTTCGGAAACGCCGGGAAGTGACAAAATTTATTTTGTTACTTTCCGCCCCTGGACAACGAGCAACGCGAGGCGTCAGCCAGGAGGCCAGTCAGCCCAGCCTCCTGAAGAAGATCAGAGAATATTTGCGATTGATTTGGCCAGCTGTTCTTCCAGAACAGGTTTCGCCTCTTCAAACTTCAGGTTAACCTTATTCGCATTAGATACCACACGGGTCTGGTATTTATGCTGGTTACCGGTTTCAGTACTGGTCTGGATTTTTGCACCCGAGGTTCCCTGACGAAGCGCGGCAACATTATCGGTTGTGACCGTCGCTTTGGTACGTTCGGCAATCTGCACATCCGTAATCATGGTGTAGTTGACATCCTCAACCAGTGCATCGGCAGCCATACCCGCCAGCCCGGCGGCCAGTCCCACACCCAGCGTTGCGCCGGCGGAATTAGAATTGTAGGCCGTAATACCGGACCCGAGCGCAGCCCCTACAGCAGCCCCTTCATATCCCCGGCTCAGCCATCCCTGAGATTCCCGTAAATCCATCTTGTCGGCTTTCAGCACATTAGCCTGAATCCAGTAGTATGCCTTATCCGGCGAGTTCACTACGGTATAGCCTTTCGCCTGAATATCTTTTGCGATCAGGCTTTGCAGGTCACTCATATCCTTATCGGAGGTGTTTTTCACCTGCAGATACACCGTCCGTTCACTGGACGGGTCAAGCCAGATGGTCTGGCTCATCTGGGTTTTCACTTCAAGATTACGCTTTTTGATTGCTGTGCTCATCGCACCACACCCTGACAGGGCCAGAGTGGAACTGACCAGTGTAACTATCATTATTTTTTTCATTTTCATCAGGATTTCCTTATTATCCTTTTACCTACACATTTGAAGTATTGTATAATAAAGTACGTAGTTATCATTTTCTACAACAAAATATGCAGGGTACAAATATGGGATTATTTGATCGAAAACTGGATATCAGCATTACTGCCCACAATCAGATTTTTACTTCCATTCCTCTACAAATGAAGATTGTGAAAAACTTTGGTCTAATAAAAGCCACCACAGCAGAGATTTCTGCTAAATATCACAACGAGGATGATGAACTGCTTTCTGCATTGTTATCTGAAGCTACCAACATGGGGGCTAATGCAATAATAAATTTTCGTTATTCTTCAGGTTCATACCAAAGAAACGGAGCAGCTTTTGTCACAAGTTACCTAATAGCGACTGGTGATGCTGTACTGCTGGATGATATATAACATCAATTGTTCTTATCCTGATATTCCTGAGCTTTTTTCAGCAGTTCCTCCGGACTGTCCGCACCAGGTATCCTTGCCTGTGCCGCCTTTTCCTCATTATATTTATTATTCTGTGAAAGAGCTTCTGTTTTATGCCCTTTCTGTAGGTCAGAATACTGCTGGCTGACTGTCTTTTCTTCTCCATGAATACTTTCCTGAGTATTACTGATATCGGAACGATAGTCTGTGACCATATTATCAACCTGATGTTTTACATCATTACTGATATTACTATCCTGTGTCCGTTGCTCCACTATTGCCTGATGGGCCTGATGATCGGCTATCACATCCTGTTTATTACCACCACCGGATACTGTGCCCATACCACTGCCAATATCACCACGGGCTTCACCCCAGGCATTATCCACACCAGGTTGTACCTGCTCCTGAACAAAGGCCCAGGCCATTGCCCGACGTCGTTCTGCCACCTCCGGTGAACTGGTATTTGTCAGAATGGCTTCCGCATCCTGCGGGGCCCGCTTCATAACATACTGCGCAAACTGCTGTGACAAATCTTCGCTCATCTGTCCGCTCATGCTTTCTGTACGGGATGCCATCTCAGCATACTCATGGCTACGGGTGAGATTTGTCGTGTACTGGTCATAACTCTGTTTCGCTGAGTTCAGGGCTGCAGACAAATGTTCCACACGGGAGTCAGCATTATTGTCCGTATGGCTCCCGGACTCACTCACCTTACGGCTTGTGAAGTAATCACTGGCTTCCTTAAAGTCTCTGCTGGCTTTTGCATAGATATCATGACGGGCGTCATGGCTGGCTCGCGAACCACTACTGGCCTCATGAGAGTCATCATCACTACCATCAACACTCGCTTTAACTCCGGCCTGGAAGCCTACACCACCGCCAGTTCCTAGCATACTGAGACCTAAGTGCCCCTTAGCATAGGCATCACCATACATCCCTGTAGATGCCCTCGTGCTTCTGGACGCCAGCTCTCTTGTCGCCTGCTCATTACTGATGTTATGTGCCTTCGCATAGCTTTCCACTGCGCTGCGCATCCGGCTGGCCATCATGGAATCCTGCGCGCTCATGGTGCTGTCAGCACCACTGGTCACGGAGTCGCTGCTGCCCCGGTTCGTCCCGAACTGACTGAGCGTATTCCAGGCACTGGCAATACTGCTGCTGAAACCATGCAGGGCACTTTCAGCTTTATTCGTAGCTTCGCGGGCCATCTCCTGCTGTGCTGCCGCAATCTGACGAGTAGCATTAATGCCAACCGGTAAACGGGACATCGCCCCACTTGAATCCATCACCATATTGCCGTCCCGGGTCTGCGTGGTGGTTGCACCACTGCCTGTCTGGTACGTCATCTGACCAAATGACGTGGTACTGTTGGTGCTCCAGCTGAAGCCATTGACGTTCTCCGTCTGCATGTTGCCGTAGGAATAATTGCCATCCACCACACTGCCTGCCGCACTGGCCGTCGGGCTGATGGACGAAGACGCAAAGTGACTGTACACGCTGGAAAATCCAGCGCCCAGACCTTTTACCATCGCCCACGACAACGGCGGGATCATCATCGAGATATACCCTGCCGTCGTGGCCAGATCGGAGTATTTCAGTTGTATCTGTGACATTTCAGACAGCACCACCGGCACACCGTTCTGCCTGGCATAAAAGGTCATGGCGCTGTTCAGAATGGCATACAATAACGGCCAGCTCTGCAGCCACATCAGCGCAAACACATACCCTTTCAGTACCGACAGCGTCAGCTTATTAAAGACAGCGGCCAGCACCAGCAGGGGGAAAATCCCGATGGCTATCCCCAGCAGAATAGTCTGTACCATCGGCAGGGTACGCATTGCAACCTGCCCGATGGAGGCATGCGCCAGACGCTGTTTTTCCAGTGAAGATGTGGTGGCCAGGTTCATCAGGCTGGCCGTATCACCACTCCGGGCGGCATAACTGGTTATACCATCCCTTAAGGCGTTAATCGTGACGTTCTGGCGGATAATCTGGCTGGCTGACTGGCTGGAGCCGTAGAAATAGCTGTAGCTGTCCCCGAGCATCGTGCTGAACAGCAGGTTCGGGTCCGGACGTCCACCAAATAACTGCTGCACATAATAATGCCAGGTTTTTCCCCCGTTCTGCGTATCCAGATTCAGCTTGTCTTTCAGCGTGACCGACGCATCCTTACAGGTGAGAAAATGATTATTTTTGTCAAAGACACCCCGTAATGGACTGGGATTTGAAAAAATCAGCGTATAGGGATCACCGGATTCCATCAGTTCTTCCAGGGAATATTTGTGATTGAGGTAAATATCTCCCATCACACAGTTCTGGACATAATCCTGAAAAAGGCCGGTAATTTCCGGATTACGTGACAGAAAGTCGGTACTTTTCGTCACCAGTCCTGCGCCGGACAGCATGCCGGTTTTACTGTAGGTGACACTGTCAGGCTGGGCAAAAATCATCTCATAACCGGCCACCATCGCATGCCCGATCCGGGTTGTCAGCGAAAGAGGAAGAGCCAGTCCGACCGGCACATTATCCACCCGGTACACCCTCACCAGGTCGCTGTTATCAATAATTTGTACCGATGTCCGTGTGGTCACCAGAAGTGATATCAGCACAAAAAGCGCCACCCAGCCCAGCAGGTCCATCACGTTATGCCGCTGTACCCACATAACGGCCACCGCGAGAACAGACAGGGTCAGCGCAATTTTTTCAATGGAGTCCCACGTCCGGGTGCTCATGAAGGCCGCAATGGCGTTCAGGTTATTACGCAGCCATTCTCCGCCTGCAATCACATAGACTTCGTTCACCGCGCACCTCCGCCAAAATGATAGTTGGTCTGGTAGCGACTGAGCATGCGGGATGAAAGCTGCTGGCGCATGTAGCTCATCTGGCGGTCAACAACCAGCAGCGCATCCTGCTGTACCTGGACCTGCGCCTGGAAGGACGCTATCTGCCGGGTCGCGTCATTCATGTTGTCGGTGATGTGTTCAATAACCGCCTCGTCATAATTACCCGTGGCCACCATCGCCCTGGCCTGCTGGATCAGCTCCTGGATATACTGCAGCAGGATGTCGTACCCGATATAATCCGTCAGTTGATAAATCATGCTGGTTGACACGCCGAGCATCTGCGGGTCAACCAGGTATCTGAAGACCGGGATGGTGGTGCTGGAGATGAAGCCTTTTTCCTTATTATCCAGGGGAGTGTCGCTGACAGCTTTGTTCTGAATACTGGTCAGCAGCTTCGTAATCTGTGATTTGAGCGCGTTGTCACGGCTGATGGTTACCGGCGTGTCGGCCACCACCTTCAGGCATTTATCCGAATCATTGCAGTGGTATATCTTCGCCGTTCCGCCTTCCATTAATGCCCGGATAATAGCCCGGTCGGTGGTTCTGGCAGGCAGGGGCGTGATTTCGCCGTTGGGTCCAAAAACCAGTGAACCGGTCAGCGTCATCACGAACTCTTTCAGCTCTTTGTTGCCGTCAAACATCCTGTTTCTGGACAACGCATTCCACATGATGTTGATATTTTTGGTCACCCGCTCCTTATCCCTGTCACTGGCTTTATCCCTGACGCTGTCGGATTGCCCGCCCACAGTACATCCCTGCCGGGACGCCGCCCAGTCGGCAAAGATGTTGCTCTCACCGGCAATGTCCTGGCAGACCTTCTGTTGGGAAACCTGGGTCCGGGGAAAAAGCCCCCCGACAATCCCCTGTGCCGCCTGGCAGGAGCTGAGGTTCATGCTGTTAATGTCGGAGGCCATTTTCTGCAGAAAATCCTTTGCCGTTTTGATTTCCGGTACCGTCGTCTGCAGCGCAAGGTCAAAAAAGTACCCTGCGGCGTTACTCATAATCTGCTTCACAAAACGCTGCAGCTGCTCGCCGTTAATGAAACTGAATGAGCCGAGATAGGCATCGATGCCCCCGCAACCGGCATTGATATCCGGCAGGGTCATGGAGACCAGCTGGACATTTTTTACCTGTGTTCTGGCGTATAAAGAACCGCCGGAGGCATATCCTGCCGCCTGTCCCTGCCAGACGGAGGGCTGTGTGGTATTGGAAGCAAAGCCCAGCTTATTGAAGAACTGGTTCATGTCGCTGTTCACATCGGCAGAGACGGCGGGGGCGACGGTCAGCAACGCCGCACATAATATGAAAAGCGGTTTAATTCGCGTTTTACCCTGCATGTTTTTCTCCGTACATCTGCAGAACGGTATCCACCCGGGCCATAAAACCGGCGGCGTCGGTGGCCCCCTGCAGAAGAGGTAATGCTTCAAGTGTGTTCACGTTAACCAGAAATGTTGTCGGGGTGGCGACGGGAATGTTGGGGAAGAAGGTCTGCATCACTTCCGGCGGTGCCGGCAGCGCCTCCGGAAACGCGGCATCCCCCTGGCCGTCCAGGGTGTAAGGGAATACCGAAAATCCATACTGCTGCGCCACCTGTTTCAGTACCGGGTCAAACTGGTGGCACCAGGGGCAGCTTCTTTGCATGAACAACACCACTTTCCAGTTGGCGAGGTTAACCGTTTTACCGTTGCTGAGACGAAACCACCGGGGCACCGGCGTTACCTTCTGCAGGCCCTGTTTATCTGCAGGCAGTTCCTGCTCAGGCTGTACGGACTGTGTGGCCATCCCGTGCGGGTTATACAGTCGTTCAATCTCTTCCCGCGTGGAAGCATCAGCACCCGCTCCCACCAGGAACAACATAAACAGCAGAGTTTTACTGAGAGACATGTGGTTCATCCCCGTCATCCTCTTTTTCTGCGGCCAGAATGGCGGCCTGACGAGCTTCCAGCGCTTCCCGCTCTTCCCGGCTGACGCGGGCTATCCAGGCATCGAGTACCTGATAAGCGCCGGCCAGCACCAGAATGACGGCAATCAGTTCTGCGAGGAAAAACGCCATCCGGGGACTGCGGTAAACCAGCCGCCCGACAATGTGAAACCAGACGCCCAGGGAAAAAATCCATACTCCCGTAATATCCGGTAAAGGAAGCGATAATTTATATTTACGCACAGTGGAGTCACTCCATTGTTATTTAATATATGCGATTCCTGATTTATTATCAGAGAACAGAATATTCATCAGCTAAAAAACGCCGCCATGAATAAACTTTTTAACCGAGGGAAATTATTTATCTGAATTAAAAATAAATGACATAAAGACAGCCGCTTTATCTGCATTATTTACCTGAGAGCGAGTAATAATACCATCCCCTGATATTACCTCAGAAATTCGGCTTAAAATCTTCTGACACATTCAGGAACTGTTTTGCCAGGTCGTCCTGCGTAATAAACCCGTATGACAACGGACGGACACTGCCCTGTTTCGGGTCTACCAGCATCATGGCCGGGAAATATTTCACGCCAAGACGCTGCGCCTGCCCCTGGTCAGGACGCGTATCCGGCAGCATCGGGTTAATCACCCCGTCCACGGTCACCGGGATAACGCTCAGACCGTAAGTGGCACGGAAGCCATTAATCACCTGCGCCAGCTGGCCGTCAATGGGGTCCTGCCCGCGGTAAAAGAACATGATACCGTAGTGTTCAGCCAGCTTTGATATGGCCTGCCGTTGTTGAGCCTGGTCTGCGGCCAGCTGGTTACGTACCGTGCCGTTGTAGTGGCTGTACTGCAGGTTATAGTCCAGTTCCGGATGCGCCAGCATGGCTTTTTTGGCGCTCATGCTGAAAAGCCCCGCCTGCTGCGTCCAGTAATTCTGCAGCCGGAAATATTTCACAAAATTATCCACGCCGGGATACAGAATGGCTTCATAAAGCGCCCGCTTTGTTGCGGTCTGCAGCGCAGATAATTTCTGCATAATATCCGGCTCCTGATGTGGTACAGCAGCAGGTTTATTCTCCGTCTCCTGTGGACTGACTTTTTCGTTATACCACTGCCAGCCGGCATCTTTCCCGTATACCGTCATGTGACCACAGAGTAAAAACGCCAGCCATGCGGCCTGTATTTTTCGCATCAGACGCCCCCTTCAGCTGGATTTATTATCATGATGCAGCAGTTTAGTCAGTGCACTCACGAAACAGTACAGCAACGTGACCATCACGCCATAAGCGACAATAATGATCGCCGACAGCATGATATCTTCCGCTGTGGTTGTACTTACCACATCCCACGACCAGTAGACTACCGGGGATGCCACAATAAGCGTTAACACCAGTCGAACCAAAAAAGCTGTCATCTTCATCAGGTTCCTTATTAACTGTTATACATCTGGCACGCACTCTCACAGGCTGACTGTTTCAGTTTTTCCCGTTCACTGTCTGGTTTCATCATGGCCTCCTTATTTCCCGACCTGTTTCAGCTGGTCAGCGATTTGTTCTTTCACCTTCTCCGTCAGCGCACCACTGTCCGGGATTTTCTGGTTATTCATCAGGTCTTCGTAGAAGTTCGTGAAGTCCAGCTGGTCGAATTTAATCTGCTGCAGTTCGTCCACGGTGATACCCCGGCAGTCAGGATGTTTTGAACTGCCGAAACTGATATGCAGCTGGCCGTTACGCCCCTGCTGCTGCACTATCTGCGCCAGTTTCGAATCAAACTGGCAGTAGCTGCGTTTCTTCTCCAGACAGACACCCAGGACCTTTTTCGAACAGAACTCCCCGACACTAACGGTCAGTTTGTTTGATTTTGCTTTGGCCAGAGCTTTTTCGTCACTACTGCATTTCGCCAGCCCGATATCCTGCCCCCAGCCGCTGTCCTTACAGCAGTTGCTGTACCCGGCTGCGGCCTTCTTACAGAATTTCGCCTGGCCGGTGAATGCCCGGACGTCAATGCCGTTCAGGGCCGCGACATCTTTACCTGCCGCCGCCAGCGCCGCCAGTTGCGATACCGCCTCGCCAAAGTCATTACTCTTTCCGCTCTGCGCCTTATCGCATTCCCCATCGAGGCAGAACACATCCCCGCCACAAATCATGACCTTCCCGGCGGTTTTTGACTCACAGGAGTACGTGACGTATTCATGCAGGCAGGTGCCCTCGCCGGAATAAAACGCACACTGCCGGGCGGCAAGGGTACAGGCCGGATTATCAACATACGTCTGGCAGGTGCCGTTATCCGCAGACTGGGTGACATATTTATCGCGGTATGCCCAGCAGGACTGTGTGATACTCCAGGGTTTTCCTTCCATCACCCCGCTCTTCGTACCACCTGGCTCTGAACATTCTGTGCCTTTCAGCACGCCATCCGCTTTATTAAACGGGCAGCTTTCCACCCACTCCACCCGGGGTATCCACTCCCGGTCCTTAACCTGCATCACCAGTGTCAGCGTGAACTTCGTCCTCCCGCTGGTCAGCTCGTTAAAAATGCGGTCATCCACCGACCCGATACAGCTACCGTTCCCGCTGCAGCTTGTCCCGCTCAGAACCAGGCCTTTACTCAGCATCATTCCCGTCGCGCCACCCAGTGTAATGGTACTGCCCCACGTCATGTTGAAGGTGGTATTCATAAAACCGGCGCGGGAATTCCACAGATAATTCTGTGTGGTCACATTCAGGCTGGCACTGCTTATCGTACCCGCTTCCGGCACGGTCACGCTGAAAACGATCTGCTTACCGGAACGGCTGAAACTAAAGGCGGTCAGGGTGTACGTTTTTATCTCCGTTGTCTCTCTCCAGTCGCCGGTGATGTTGGCCGTCCGGGTACAGTATTCCTCCACCGTGGTGTCACGCTCACAGGTGTGGTTTGTGAACTCACTGCGGTTGATCTCCTGCGCACTGCACTGCTGACCGGTGTTGCCGACAATACTGTCTGCCCGGTTCACCACATCCCTGCCGGTCTGAATAAACGGCGCATCCGGTGACAGAATATCTTTGGGCTTGTTCATGAACGATTCTGTAATGGTTTTACCGGTTTCGCCTGTGGCCCACTGCGTCGTGCCGTCATTCTTCAGACCACTGTCGCCGCCGGCGGTCACGCCACCGTAATACTTCGTTTCATCCGGATTCGCGTTATAGCCGGGAATACTTTCCTGCGGATTAAAACTCTGGATACTGCCGGTGCCCTGGCCTTTAATCTGATGGGCAAAATCTGAACCCGCACGATAATCACTGTTATTGTCAGCCTGTGCCTGGCCGGCTGCCAGAAGCAGAAACAGAGGTAACACACGTTTCATTTATTCTCCCCCTCGTATTGCTCAAACCAGAAAACAACCGGTTTATTCACCACACTAATCAGCCCAAAACGCTCTGCCGTCCGGAAGTTAACGCTGCTCCGGCGCCCCCGCTCAACCTGCAGGGACACCTGTTTTCTGAACATCTCCAGCGAATATGTCGTTTTCAGCAAATTGCACTGCGCACAGGACGGGAAGATGTTTTCCGGGCAGTCAGCTTCTGGTCTGAACACCTCACCGGTAGTTTTCAGCCTGAAAATGCCCTTTTCAGCCGCCTTCATGCACTGCTCTGATTTGCGGAGTACTGCCTGAACGTGGTCGGCATGCCAGCCCTTCTCCGGCAGTTCACAGCCACAGTAAGCACAGCGACCGCCGAATTTCATACGCAGTTTTTCCCGCTGCTTTTTTGTCAGCGCCATCAATACCTCCCTACGGGAACAGATTTACGGATTCAGTAAGCGGACCAGTGTCCTTAAGTCTGCAGGCAATGAGCGGGGCAGTACCGGTGATACCAGCAATGGGGACCTTCCGTCTGAAGCCGGAAGCAGCGCGAATTTCCGGGTCCCCCGGAAATAACCGACAGGTAAGCTCATTATTGCTTATCTCCGGCACCGTCCAGCAGCCCCTGTGCCACCTGCCTGCAGTCCCCGGCAGTGGCCACTTTCTCCAGTGCCTGTTTCACCCGCAGATTGCCCCGGATAACGTCATATCCTTGGCGGCAGTACACCACCAGAGCCGGTACGCTGCGGATGCCATATGTCGTGAACAGAGTCGGGTCAATCTGCACACCGTCGGTCACGCCGTCCTTCACCAGGGACAGAACTGCATCTGCCGTGGCCTTCAGGTCGTTATCCCGCATCCCCCGCAGCGTGGCCGGAATACCGTAGCGACGGGTTTCGCCCAGCATGCGCTTCAGTCCCTCTTCCGGAATGGAAAACGAGATAAAGTACACCGCGCCCTGCTCCGGTTTATCCGCCTGAGAAGTCTGCTGCTTTCGGGAAAGGTCATCCAGGAAACGCCGGTCTGACTGTACCAGGGGATTCGCCTGTACCTGCTGCTCTGTCCAGGCTTTCAGCTGATGGTCCGGTTTTTCACGCAGCTGCCTGCTTAAATTTTCCTGCTGTTTCAGGAACTGGTGGTTTTCTGTGGTATTCACGCTCCCGGCAGCCCATACCGTCCCGCTTATGACCATAATCAGAATGGTCAGGTATTTTATTTTCCTGCGCATCGCTTTCCCCGGTACATAAATAAAAGGGAAGAAGACACGAGGGACAGCATAAATGTTGCTTCCAGGTAAAGTTTAATGAGCGATATTTTTCCGGACGTGTCTGTTTCCATCCACGAATTAACAACATCAGAGATGATACGTTCCGGAAGAAAATAAAACGCCATCAGTGCAAACATCATCAGCGCAAACGGAAACAGCTTTACGCTGTTATTCAGTATCTGCACTGCCGTCACTGAAACACTCCATATCACGGGTGAGTAATTCTGCCACTTATAAATAAATTGCATAAACTTTCTCTCTTTGACACATCGGTTTACAGAAATTCGCAGTGATGTTTTTGTCCCGTCACACAATGAGCGGATCACACCGGATTAATATCATGGCAAGGCACAGACGCTGAGCAGGCTGAAAACGACCAGCCCTGAACAGGCGGTAATAAATGGCATTTTCTCCAGAAACAGGGGAGCCGGGAAAAAGATACACACAGCACAGAGATAAACGATGAGCGGTGAATAACCAGCAAACATAAGAAACTGTGCTGCGCAAAGCGTAAATACCATCACACCACAAAGAAAAAGACTGGTATCATCACGGTCAGTTCTGGTATTCAGGGTAATGATACAACCATCGCTGTCATATTGTGTGACTAACTGCAGGAATTTCCGGATATCTTTCAGATCATCAATTAATGACTGAATTTCTGCCACCTGAACTGACTGACAATCCTCTTCCCGCACAATCCTGAATTTTTCTTCTCGTAACAGAGAAATAATAAATTCCACCTGATGGGGTGACGGATAATATTGATGATGCAGCATCCACAGGATCTCCGTGAGTCCTCGTTGTACAACCGGTTTTTCATACAGTCGTGTGAACGGTCCCTCTCTCATCCGACGAAAAACGTCAAAAAGGGTCTTCTTGATATAAGAAAAATCGTTTACTGCTGTATCGTCCCGCATGTAACATCCCCTTTAAACGTATTTTCAGTGCTTTCATCAATTCCGGGGCATATAAAATGACCATAATATCCTTTGTTCAGATACACAAAACGTAAAGCTTTTTGTCCACTTATATATTACTGAGAATATATAATGGAATAAAACTGTAAACCGTCCAGAAAAGTCCCACTGGATCTTTCGCCCATAATGAGCAGGCGACAAGACATCCCAGATAACATCCCGCAGGAATGATGCCTGGCAGCAGGGGATATCCCATACTTACAACCACTGACAGCACAAGAAATACAGGAGTAATCAGAATTCCTGACAGGACGGAGGAAGCTTTTGAGGATGTCCACTCCCGGTAAAACCACCGTTCTTTTAATATGTTACAGACATGCTCAAGTAACTCAACCTGCTTTTCCAGTGTATTCATCATCTCTGAATGTCTTCCGTACTCCTGTACCCCGCGCATCCGTACCAACCACAATTGTGCGCACAGACCGCGGATCTGTGCAGGAGTCACCCGCTTTCCCTTATGCAGCCGCACTGATATTTTTTCGGTCTCTTCAGAGAGTGCATCCAGTGACGCCAGCTGCTTTAAGGGATCGGTTTTCAGAGCCTGGCTGACCTGACTGACTGTTGATACCAGAAACGCAGAATCCTTACGCATCACACTCCCCCGGTTATAAAAATACACAGTTGCGTTTACGCCACATCAGGTAACCGAAATTTTTCTTTGTGTTGGGGGGATTTTTTCCGGTTTCCCAGCGCATCACGCTGCGACCGAACGGATGGCACTGCCCGCTGTCCGGGTACATGTTCACCATCTGGTAGCGCCAGCGCTCTTTAGGGAGAATGGGCGACGGATATTCATTACAGACAGCGTTATTTTTCCCGATGGTTTCCATAATCATGCCCTGACGGTGCAGTTTGAAGGCCATCCGCTCACTGACCAGCAGGGAGGACTGCAGCGGACTGGATTCGTTACTCACCCAGCCGTTAAACGGATACATGGAGCCCTGAGAGCCGGCACACCAGAACAGAACATCCAGCGGCTTATTAAAGGCGCTGGCAATCGCATCCGCCGCGCACGCTCCCTGGGCTATGGGATTGGCAAAAATAACCGCTTCCGGATTGAGAATGGTGGTCAGGCTGCTGTCTGTCCATGTGGGGTCAATTTCGGAGAGGTACGCAATGTCCAGGTCACCACCCTCCAGGCACCCCAGCGACGTGATAATATTCAGCCAGTATGTGAGCGGGTATTTGTACCAGTGAACGTGGTAGAACGCCCCGTTCACCTGTTTATCCTCCTTCTTCGCCGTACCCTGTGCCGTTTTCCCGAAGGCCGGCAGGCTGAACCCCAGATTCACCATACAGCCCGGAGAGCGGGTGACGTCCGTCAGCGCCATCGGCTCCCAGTAGCCAATCGCCAGTCCGGGCCGCCTGAAAATGGGCGGCGGCGCCGGACAGAACTGGAGTGGCATTGAGGGATTGGCCGTATCCGGCAGCTTTCCCTGGCTCACTTTTGTACTGCCCAGCGACAGCGGAAAAAGACAGCTCCAGCAGATATCCGTGATCGGGTTTACAAAACGACTTTCACAGGCAGAGTCAGCGGATACTGCGGGGACATGACCGGCCAGCAGGAACAATACACACAGCCACCGTTTCATTTTCTGCCGTCCTCCGCCGGAATAAACTCCACTTTCAGAAAACGCCCGTCTGTTGCGGCCGTCACTCTCGCCGGTACCTGGTCGATCCCGAGGCGCTGACAAAGCACCCCGTTCTGATCAAAGTAAATCCGGCTGTCCAGCGCCTTCTCCATCTCAGGGATGCTGCCCTGCACCAGGATAATTTTGCTCTCCAGCGTCGGCGGCGTCTGGCGTTTCATCCACGTCACCTGTTCAGGATCATCGCCGTTGATGAAATACAGTGTCTGGTTAAAGGGCACATACTGCAGCGGATTCATCACCTCCCCCTGACGGGCAAACACCCGTCCTTCGTTATCCCGGATATCGGCCGCCAGTCTGACCGACGGATCAAACAGCCGGCTGCTGTATTTCTCCGCCCGCCCGATACCCGGCACCGCCGGCGGCCGCAGGCTGTTGCGGATCACCCGTGCCTTAAAGGCCTCCATCCGGCGGCTCATCTCACCGGACTGCTGCAGGGCTTCCAGCCGGTACATAATCACCGCCAGCATGTCCGGCTCCTGTACCGGCCACAGATCGCCCCAGGTGCCAAGATCGGCTGCCGCCACACTCTGCCCCCATACCAGCAGGGCGATCAGCCCCCGGCATCTCATGGTTCCGTCCTCATTCGCCGGGCAATATCCTGCTGGATTTCCCGGGTGATATCCGGCGCACCCTGTACCACGGCAGGCGACACCAGAATGACGGCGTGGTGTTTCTGCTGCCACGCCTGCAGACTCGCCTCCAGTGCCGTGTTAAAACGACCGGACAGGGCCTTTGCCTGTGCTTCCGACAATTGTTTCTGACTGGCGCTGTCAAAAAACGCATCCACGGTCTGTTTCATGTTGAAGGCGACGGTCACCGGTGCGTTCAGTCTGACAATGCCGTAACTGACGGCAGCGTTCAGTAACACCACTGCCAGACATCCCGGTACAGTCCACCGCCAGTGGCTGCGTCGACGGGCTGTAACGTCAGTCGTTTTTTGCGTTGTACTCATGCCCCCCCCTGTATTTCTCATGCTCTTCCAGCCAGGCTTCCAGCGAAGCCATCTCCGGGCCTGACTTCTTCCACGCCAGCTGCCACACCGCCTCATGAATACTCAGGCCCTCATGGCGCTTCTGCTGCACAAACTCAAAGTCCGGACCGTCCGAGCTGTACATGGCGCGGCTTAACGGATCGACAAACAGACGGTGCCAGGAGGAATGGTTTTCCACCTGCAGCAGGAACGAGCTGAACCACTGGTCTCTGGCCGCACCAAACTTGCCAATCATGTCACGCTGCAGTGGCAGGAACTGATCCGGATACAGCTGGTTGTATTTCGCGAACTCCTTCGCACTCTGCTTGAGGATAATTTTGTAAGAGGAGTTACCCCATGCTGCACGGGCAGCACTGGATGCCTTGTCGGAGTCAAAGTCGACGATATTCTGTGTGATGGTGATATAGGCACCGGTATGACGGCGGGCGGTACGGTAGCCTTTCTCAATAAACTCACCGACTTTGTGATTTTTGAAGTCCAGCAGGCGCCAGCCTTCATCAATCACGTTCAGCTTCCTGAGATTACGCGGCGTGCGGTACATCCGGTTCTCGATGTAGATGATAAGGCTGAACATCACCGCAACCAGCAGGGACGGACGGTCTTCCAGTCCGCCCAGCTCCAGTACCACCATTCTGGCGTCATCCCGCAGGGACGGTTCATCAGAGTTAAAATACTGACCGTAAGTGCCGCCGGCGGTATATTGATCCAGCAGGACAATCATTTCATCCAGACGGCTGCGGATGGTCGGTGACTCGGCATACTGGTCGTTATCACGGGCGTTTTTCAGGAAATCCACCACATCATCAATACGCGCCCTGTTCTGTCTGGTCAGCCAGGAGGCCCTGACCGCCTGCAGCAGAAGACCTTCATGTACTTCATCCAGGTTGCCGTTGGGGCTGGCCATCACCGACAGCTGGTCGCGGACACGCTCTGCTGACTGGTCAATATCGGTGATGTTCGCAAACGGGTTAAAGCGCAGGGTTTCACCGTCCAGATATACGCCGCCCATGTTCTCACACAGGGACTTGTAGCCATCCCCCATATCAAACACCACGGCAAAACCCCCGGAATCCAGCACACTGCGGATAAGTGGCTGTATCAGTCCGGTCTTACCGGCCCCGGATGTTCCACAGACCGCCATGTTGTAGTTGGTGTTATTCATCCCCTTAAAGAAAATATCGATAAACGCCAGCTGGTTACGGTAGGTGGGGGCCAGCAGACCTGCCGGTGTCAGGGGGTTATCTGCCACTAACGGCATCAGGTTGGCCACATTAAAGCTCTCTGCCCGCTGTACCACACCGGCCTCTTTCAGTTGTTTAAACAGCCCTTTTCCGGCCATAAAGGGCAGGCAGGTCAGGAAATTACGCATGTGGTTAAAGCGCGGTGAAATCAGCTCAAAACCGTTTTTACGGAAGCTGTTCAGGATGTCCTGCTCCACTTCCAGAGCCGTTTCATTATTGTCCTTGCAGAATGCTGTGATGTTGAGGAAGTAGGTCACCACGGAAGACTGACCGGAGCCCAGCCGCTGACGCAGTTCCCCCCACTCCTTCGCCTCTTTCTCCACGGACGGAAACCATTTGGCATAGGAGGTCTTCGACTTTTTCTCCAGGTCCATGTACTTCAGGTTGGCTTCGCCGTGGGTTTTCACCTGGTCTTCCACCACCAGAGTCAGCGTCAGAATGAACGGGCAGGAAATGGACAGTTCCGGGTTCAGCAGGTTGCTGTAATTGTCGGCCATGTTCCACAGGAAGGCTATTTCCGGGTTACGGGCCAGATGGAAATTCAGGATGCGGGCCGTACTGTTCCTGCCGTTCTCACGCAGTCCCAGCGTCAGGTAATCTGCCCTGACCTTCAGGTCAAAACTGTCCTCCACGCACTGATAATTCAGATCAGTATACGGGTCCAGCTGACGTTTTTTCGGGTACAGGGAATCCGGGTTATGATTAATCATCTCCCCGACAATATCGATGAATGCCTGTGCATCCACCGTCTGTGTGGTGATACCGGCACCCTGTAACGACGCCCGGATGATTTTCACCAGGTTTTCCATTTCCAGAATGTCGGCCCGGCTTTTTTTCTTCGAGGCAGAGCAGTACGAGAAAAATACCCGGTAATGACGCAGGGTCAGGGGCAGGTTCATCCCCTCCGGCAGCGGAAACTGTGTCGCTGCCGCTCTCATATAATAGGCACGGGTGATGGCGTTAAACCGTACTGCCTGTTCGCCGGACCAGGAGAACTCACGCAGTCCGTACTTAATCCTGTCACCAACCAGCTGGCTGGACATCAGATGGATGCAGAACGGTACCCCGCGCGGCAGTTTGGTGCGCAGCATGTGGTCGAGGGCCTCCACAATGGACTCATTTGCACCATTGATGGGAATGGCTTCCAGCATAAAGCCCATCGTGGTGTCATTCATGAACAGACCGGATTCCTGGTTGTAATCCCGGTACGGCAGCAGACGGCTGAACTGCGGGAAGCTCATTTCAGCCAGAACCTCATTGGCCTTTGCGGATTCATCCGGCAGCTTCAGCGCGGTCAGCAGCGAGTTGGCCGCCTGAGTGACAGTATCAAGCAGGTTCTTCACATGAACACCTTAACCTTAAGAAAAACAGAATGTTGAAACGGGAAGCGCGAACAGACAGAACAGGAAGACAGCTCCCTGCCACTGCAGAAGAAACAGTCCGTTCCACTGCCACTGATAAAACAACCAGACGGAAGGAACCAGCAGGGCAAAAACATGAAGACCTGCAGCGACCCCAGTCATGATGGCCGCTGCCTCCCGGCGTACCGCGGAGTTCAGGAGAAAAAGCCGCAGCACGGTCACCACAACAGAGCCTGTTACCAGCAGCGCCTGTAATCTCATCCACTTCCAGGATTCAGCAGAAAGCGGATGCTCATGCAGGAAATATTCATTCACAAAGGAAAGACTCCAGTACACCAGGAGAAACCCGGCTACGCCGTAACGCTGCAGATAAACCTTCATTCTGATTTATCCCCGCCGACAAACTTCCGGATGGCATCCTGTTCACTCTGACGGGTTGCTGCCTCTTCCGATTCATTTCTGCTCTCCCACCAGAGACGCAGGATGTTGTCTTCATCCCGTCCGGTCAGCGTTCTCCCGGACCGCAGGCGGCGGAGCAGCTCCCGGCGAACGTCTGCGGTATCTTCCACCCGGCGCATCAGCCACAGCAGTGTCGGACGACTGAGCGCGATATACCTGTCCAGGCAGAAGAACATGACAACCAGATAAATCAGACAAACGCATATCACGACACACAGCGTGTATGTCAGGAGCAGGGAGGTACTGAATAACGCAGTCATCACACTCAGTACGCCGGTAATTACTGAGAGGACGCCCACGTTTTTAAATACCCGGATCTGACGCCGGTTTATCCGGTCATGTTTATCAATAATGGATTCAATTTTTTCTGCGTCTGATTTATGCATAATGCCTGCCCTGTTTTTCCAGAAAAGACTGGCATTCGACACACAACGTCACGCCAGGAAATATTTTTCGCCGCGCTTCCGGAATGGGATCACCGCATGCCTCACACCGGTAAACCGGAATACCTTTACAGTTTACTTTCTGCCGTATCCGGTTAATTCCCGTCACGGTCAGTTGTTCTGTCACTGAATATGCCTCATCGGCTTCATCGCTCATGAAATATGTCTCCCGCCACGCTCTGGCACGCTACCGCCCGTCCCTTTTCACGCACAGGGCACTCGTTTTACAGGCAGATTTTAAATATAAACAGCCCGCCGGGATCTCCGGCTGATATATAACCACGGAGGAAGTTAATTAACGCGTGGTTTTCCCCATGCAGACGGTTTAATAACAAAAAACACGCTGGATGGCTGATGATAAACATCCTGATTATCAATATAAGGCGCTATCCATAATGCCGCCGTCTGCTCCCCCGTTCGTAATGGACGGGGAGGAATAACCGGAGATACGGCACTGACCGGGACGACCGTTTTCACTTCCCTGGCAGGGGTAAACAACGGGCGTGGTGACAGCGGCTTCTGCTCCGGGAAAGCCGTCACCCCGGGTCTGCCGGCCGGGAGTGTTGTCGTGGTGACTGTCCGTACCGGCGTTGTCCGGAAGTGGCCTTCAGCCAGGTGCGGCAGTGATGCCGCAGCCGGCTTTACCGTCTCCGGTTGCTCCAGTCTTTTGGCTTTTTCATTAGCCTGTTCCATCGTCATACAGGTGTCTGACGTGGTGGCGGTACATTCAAAATCGCCGGCAGTACCGGCGCATCCGGAAAGCAGAAGAACTCCCCATAAAGGAATAAACCATGAAATTCGGTTCATGACTCCCCTTCTTTTTTATTATCACACAACATATTTTTGATGAATTCAGTCATCAGTAACGATTTCCCTGCCAAAGGAGCGCCGGCAATAACATACATTCCTGGATGAATAATCCACTCTGCCGTCATTCCTTTTTTCATAACACCCGTTGAGGCAATATTTATATTGCAAAACAGAGAGACCGGACTGAATTCCTTCGTGACAGGATGTTTTATTTCAACAGGGCAGTTACTGAAACCCGTGTTTATGCATTTATCTGACACAGATTTCCCTGTCACTAAAATAACATCAGACGCATCCATTTTTATCCCCCTCATTTTCAGAGTTTTTATTTCCGGAATAAGCAATCTGTCCGTTTGCCCTGCGGGTTCCGTATTTAAATTCACATGGACGGTACGGCCGGTCTCCGGTCATGACAGCCACCGCGGTATACAACAGTGCCAGCATCCCCCATAGCAGCCATCCCGTTTGCGACAGGGCCTGGTCGATATTTGCCGCGTATTCTTCCGCGCCGGTTATTTTTAGCGGACAGTTTTCCGTCAGCGATGGCAGATTCTCCGGTGCAGGTGACGGCACCGTGAAAACCGGTTCGGGGCAGTCCCGGACCGGAAACATCCCGGACGGAGCCATTGCCCTCACCCGCCCGATTTCCTGCGCCATCTGTTGTCCTGGTGTGGTATTCCCCGTCCGGAAGAGCAGAATGACAACGATGGCTGTGGTGGCAAGCGGCCAGATAACAGCATATTTCACGGTCCAGAACAGCCAGCGCAGCAGACCGGCAATACGATAAAAAACGACACGTCCCTTCAGGTTGTCCGGCTGGTTACTTTTCATTTGCAGAACCTCCCTGGCTGCCGGACATAAACTGCTGTGGATTCAGGTTACCCAGCTGCTTCAGCATCTGATCCGTGTTAAAACCGTTCATATGGCTGTCGACTGACGGAGGTACGGGCACCGGGCTTTCCGCATTCTCATCCTCCTTCCGGTGACGGGCCTGCTCCAGTGCCATTTCTTCCACGGTTTTCAGCTGGAATCCATCCTGAAACACCACGGTCACCTCATTACCGGCACCAATCGGGATCACCGGGTGATACTGCTCGGCACGTTTGATGTAATAATCACTGAGTGTCTGCGCGGCTTTCGATGCACCACCGCCAAGTCCCATCTTAAGGACATCACCGGCTCCATAAGCGGCAGTTGCTCCCAGGCCGACCGCCGGCTGTGAGGCACGCTCCATCCCCTGCCCGATACCGTCGACAAAACCGGCCCCCCATGCCCAGCCGAGGATTTTACCGTTACGCATCACCACTTCCCCTTTGATGCCATTTTTACCCCGGAAGCTGACATGGCCCTTAATCGGCTGGTCGATGGTTTTGCCGTTCTTCAGACAACTGATATTCCGGGTACGGACAATTGCCCGTTCGCTGGAAACATCCCCCCAGGCTTCCAGCCCCACAAAACATCCTGTCAGATCATAGGTCTTACTGTTCGGCATCTCCACAGGGCCGGTAATCCGCAGTTGCATGGGAACCGTCGACTCATTACCGGTGACCGACGCATTGGCATCCGCCCCCTCAATCAGCACCGATTTGGCAAAACTCCCAGACGGAACATACGGCAGCGAGGGGCCTTTTTTCACGGCAGCGTCATAGCTGAACGTTTTACGTTGTATACGGTTCGGCACCGGCACGGACTGGTATATCACCTGTGGTGGCGGCGTGACGCCATTACCCGGATAAAAAGCGGTTGGCGGAGGAACGGCACCCTGTGGCGGGAAAGTCACCGGTGAATTACCCGGCTGTGGTTCTCCTTCCGGGCCGGGTGGTGAGGCAGGCGTATGCGGCACGGGCTCCCCGGTGGTCGTCACCGGGTTCGCCCCCAGGGCTTTCACCTGCTCTGCCAGTGCTGCATTGTCCTGCCCCAGCTTTTCAATACGACGCTGGTCATCACCGCGCTGTTTGTTAAGGACATCCAGCTCACGACGGACTTCCTCATACTGCTTCTGCATCTGCGCAGCCGTCACCTGCATTTCTGTCGTGGCATGCTGACGTACCTTGTCATCAAAGGTGGTATCCACCACTCCGGTCATATCCGGCACCGGCTCCTGTCCGGCCACGGTTTCACTGTTTCCGTACATATCCACATCAGACAAATAAAGGGCCCCCCCAATAGCAGAAGCAGCCCCGACAACCACAATCCCCAGCCACAGGTACTGCCTGCGTTTCACAATGGTGTTGATACTGGCCATCAGCTGCCCTCCCCGTCACGGATGACATACACGTCCATGCGGGCGCCCGCCAGTAACTGGCCGGCAGGCTGGCTGAACATCACGGCACGGGTTCCTGGCTGCCAGAAATCACTTTCCCGGATGTTCAGGACAGACGATGTTTTATTTTCCACAGCAAACCGCACCATCTTCAGATGGTTGCCGGTCCATACAGCGTCAGCCTGTGCAGACATACCCGCCGGGGCCTGTAACACTTCTTTCGTGACGGGGATCTGATACCAGCCGGCAGGCAGCGTGCCGCCACGTACCGCCTGGCTGACGGAAACCAGCAGGGATTCATAGGGCGTGGACATTTCCCATGCGCCAGCCTCCTCACCGGTACCACGCAGGTCGCTGACCAGTTGAACGGTACGTCCGTCACCGGCCCGGGGAACAGCCCGGACGGAGAAATTCAGCCCGCGCTCCGTCTCCAGAATGAAGGTGAACGGTTTTTTACTGGCCGTGGCCACCACCACGCCACCAGATCCTGTCTGCTCACTGTTTGTCAGCATGCCATCCAGACCGCTGACCGCAGTGATACGGTCGCCCGGTACCGTAAACAGGTTCGGGTCGGTGTTGCTGACAGCAATGTTCGCCTGACCGCCGTTGGCCAGGGAAACCACCACCGGAGCCAGCGTACCGGAGCCCGATGCCATTACCAGACCGGAAAACAACCATCCGGCCGCCATTAAAAATGGCTTATACGGCTTATTTTTTTGCATCGTCTGTTTCCCCGAAATTATCCAGCCAGGTCACACCGTTCTCCCGCTTCAGAATAAGGATGTAATGCTTAATGTCGGTGAACGGCTTTGAATCCCCAATCCAGGTTTTCAGCACACCGCGAATTTCCACCCGCCCGTATTGCGGCCAGACACGCACGCTGGTCTGAAAAAAGGCGGAATTGACGTTGTCCGCTTTAATACGTCTCGCTTCTTCTGCCAGAATGACTTTCATTTCATTCTGCGCGCCCGGACGAATATATTGCAGAAGCGCCTGATGCGAGGCATCAACCATTTCCGGAGACACATTCAGACGCAGGGCAATAAACGACAGTGCCATCTGCTGTAAATAAGAGGCATCAGCACTGTTCTGTGACACCGCAAAGGGTGCGTTAAATCCCATCGGGGTTATGGCTGTACGCTGCTCATTCTGCAGGCGGTAATTATTAATTCCCTGTATAACGTTGGCAGCAAGACTGAGCACAATCAGCAGAGCCATAAAAATAAAGCTGATGGCCAGTATACGGTTTGTACTTAAACGGGCACCGTGTTCCATATAACAATCCAGGTATCAAGATTATTTAATCCATTGCCGGAAACATGAGTCGGGAACATTATGAAAAATCCCCCTTAGCAGGACTGTCGGCATATACCAGTAAATCAGGTCACGCAGCCAGGAGCTTCCACGCCCTTTTTTCAGTTTTTTAATCCCGTAATAAACCAGAACCGCAGCGCCAATACCGGAAAGATATTTTGATGTCATCATTCCCCAGCCAATACAGATTGCTGCCGGGATCAGTTCATCGAGTGGCAGACCAAACCAGCGGCTCTGGTTTGTCAGTGTTTCCGGGAAACGATATTTCCTGAGCTTATTTTCGTCTCCCGACATGGTTTTATTTCCTGTCAGAGGCCAACGACGGCCATACCCACGGCAATAAACACGGAAATGATGGCAAAACCGGCCAGGAACTTGACGTTTTTGGTCATCATGTACATCACAGCCCCAACCAGCACTTCCGCCACGATAATCCATTTAACGATACTGGAGTCCTTACCAAAGGTCGCCTTAACCGTGGTGTTACCGCTGGCCATCAGGTCCTGCGCGCCGCCGGAGGCCATTGCCAGTTGCGGGAAAAAGAACATCAGTACCGCAGCAGGGATCACTGCACGGGCAACTTTCAGCAGGTTCAGACGTGTGAATACAGAAAAAAACGATTTCTTTTTGACGGGCACAGAAGCACCCTGAACACTTAAAGTAGCGCTCATACGATTCCTCTATTTGATATATAGTAAATATGAAAATTACAGTTCTTTAAAGGTAGATTCTTTTTCTTCTGTTACCTCCCTGAAAATTTCTTCATTATAGAAATCCGGATATCTGCTCAGATGATCCTGAAGCCTTACTAACGCCTCGTTCGTCTTGGTTCTTCCACTTCTCTCCCTTGCGTTTAGTAGTTGTCTGTTTGTTGCCTCATCCAAAGTTAATGATAATTTTTTGCCTGGTGCAGGCCTTAAATTCCCCTTTTTCAAACTCCCTCCTCAATCTAAAGAGTTTTAATCAAAATATTTACATAAAACACAATGAACTGAAATAATAAAAAAGTAAATTACATTAACACTGACGGGAACAAAATGTTCCCGTCACTCAACAAAATATTAACAATTACTTGCAAATTAATTTTAAAACTTTTCTGTATAAAATATTTATTTTTCCTGATATTAAAAAATCATAAAGAAAACGATCTCTGTTATAATAAGATGTATTCTTAAAAAAATTCATCACCTTCTTTCTGGAAGAAGGTGATTTTATACTCATCAAATCAGCCGAAAACTCATGACTTAATCCAATCAGGTATGGAGTAATATCATTATATCTGTCAGTAAGAATAATGGCATTTAACAATTCGTCTTCCGTACAAGGACGGGAAATTATTCGTATTTTTGTATAATGTAAATCAATAAACCTCCATACGAAGTAATTTTCATTCCCGACCAGAACATATTCAATATGAATCACCCAGAGAGTACCGTTTAAAAAAACATCCTCAATCACACAGAGATGGTTGAAAGCAGAACAGGAATCGATTTCTGCTTTCAAAAAGGTAAGCTGAACATCAATATCTAATAAATGAAACCACTCAGCCTGAGAGCTTATTATTTTCTCAAAAGCAGAATTTTTCCCGACAAAAACGCCATCCCCTCGTCTGACGCAGACAGGATACTCCTGCCATGATATAAATTCTTTTATGCAGCGGGGTAAATATACCTGATTGCAGGGTTTTATTTTTTTCTTTTGCAGACATAAAAATCTCCTTAATACCTTGATTATTAACATTGCGTTAACAATTCAAGTATTAATATATGCAGGGGTATTTTGTCACGATTTAAATGTGGTTTTTTATACTATTATATAAAATACAATAGAATATTATGCTGGAGTTACTCGGTATTGTCATCGTAAGGGAAAAACCTCTCCATCACTGATGACACTTTATCTTTTATGTCTTCAACCATATTTGCATATTCAAATTTTGGATTTCCAGTTACATGAGGACTGAGAGATCCTATACCTAAGATTTTTGCTACTGATGACTGTGTTTTGATTACATTTTCAAGTAATACTTTATTGAATTCTGTCTGATTGAATGCTGACTCCTTACGTTCCATTTGTGCCTCATAAACACGAAGACCTAACTCCAGCAACATCGAAGCTGTACCAGAAAAACTGATGTCTTTATCTCTTGCTCCTTCCTGTCGCCGCTTTTCCACAATCGCATTTATTTTTTCAGCCACTTCATCACTGACATAAGCCTGCACTTTTGCCACATCCTTCTCCTTATATAAAAAGTAATAAACCTCTTATTTCTTACATCCCAGGATGACGATTCATCGATGAATTGAATCGTGAATCGAATCGCGATTCAGCATGATTCATGCGACGCATCACACCACGAATTGAATCTGGAGTCAATTCAACTTAACTCATTGTTTTATTATTTGTGATTCAGTAATGAATCACCGGCAATTCATGAGTGAATCTTCAAAGAGTCACCGATGAATCGCATTTAAATAAATCAGAATTATATAGTATAAATGTAAACCAATATCTTCATGATTTAAAAACAAAATCAGAAAAATTTTAATTTTGCGTGGGGTGTGGTGCTTTTGGTGGTGAGAACGGCAATTTTGTTGAGTATAAAGCTGGAGTGGGTTAAATTATTACCGGCTAACTACGCAAGAGGCAAAATAATGCATAAATGGCTCCTTTCTGTCCTCCTGATGTTAATCAGTACAATAGTTCACGCTGCTGATTGTTTTGATCTGGCCGGGAGAGACTACAAAATAGATCCGGATCTACTGCGGGCGATTTCATGGAAGGAATCCCGTTACCGGGTTAATGCCATCGGTATTAATCCGGTAACGGGATATGGCAGCGGACTTATGCAGGTAGACTCCCGGCATTTTAACGAACTGGCCCGCTACGGAATTACGCCGGAACATCTGACAACAGATCCCTGCATGAACATTTATACCGGAGCTTATTATCTGGCAATAGCCTTTAAAAAATGGGGCGTATCCTGGGAGGCCGTGGGTGCATACAACGCTGGATTCAGGAAGAGCGAACGACAGAACCAGAGACGTCTTGCCTATGCATCAGACATCTACCGGATTTATACCGGGATAAAAAGCAGTAAAGGTATCCAGCTTCCGGTAAGTAAGAAACCGTTTTCAAAAATCAACAGTTCGCAGAAAAATTAATCTTATATACATTGTCAAATACCGGTCATTCCGCAACAACAACATGAAAGACCATACACGAATGTATCATAATAATGATAATTCTGACTGGCCCGGGCAAAGCAGACCTCTTCTTATATATCAGAAATGACACAGTCTCCTGCCAGATTTTTGGAGACGGATATAATGATTAAAATAAAATTCGACGACCAGTTGATTAAACAAGGGAACAGAAAACAAGATAACTATGCCGCAAAATGATACGATGAAAAAGCCCGTTTTTTTCGGGATTTTATTATCGTATCATGACGTCCACACAGTCAACTGTTCAGCTATCACCATCTATTCCGGTAACAGCTCTTGTCCTGGAATTTCCCGGAGGTACTCCTTCCTGGCAATTCCACATTAATAATATTTTTCTGAACACGTTACCAGGTGGTCCAAAGACCATCCTGTTTATCCTCCCGACAACGGGGAGTAATTATCAGCTCAGATATTACATGAATTTTATTCTCATACCTGACCGTGAACGTCGCCCTGCCAAATAAACGTTGCTCATCGTTGTTGAGGATAATGGATTTCATCTCTGCCATAATGTCTGTCACCTTATCAAAAACGCCCGGAACGTCATAAGCGTTCCCGATGACCTGCCTGACACTATCGCCTTTATATGGCTCACGGATTTCACCGAAATTATTTCCACACACCAGACCATTTGCGCAGACAAAATGAAACAGCCCGGAGAACATCTGATCACCTGACTAACAACCATGAGATTTGAGTAAAATAATTTCAGGAACCTCTTTCCCTTTAACAGGTTATTCACGACGAAGACTCAGCATATGTTTACTGTATTTCCGGCGACTTAAATCACGCCCCCGACTCCGACAGGCAAAGAACGGCTGAACCCCTTTATCATGTAACCTGTTGATGATATTAATGGTTTGAATATCAATCGAAACTCATATTTATCACCTGAAAATACAGATGGTATACCCTGCATTAATTCATCGTTATTCAAAAGACGGTCACAACGAACAGAATGATGTCTGTCAAATCGGGATGCTAATCTCATGATCACTGCCCTCTTTATTAAAGGAAAAATTTTTTAACGTTTATTTCGATAAAGTTCTGTTTAGTGCTAAAATTTAACATTTATTTAAAAATATCAGGCTAAAACCGTGACCTGACTTGCATATTTATATAACCGCCGAATTCACCGGCGGTTTCTCAATAATCCTGGTAAGCGGTTCGCCAGAATCGTATTGATCTTTTTTTCGGTCAGATCAATTTTCCAGGGCGTTTGCCAGCGCAAGGGATGGAATCCCGCAGGGCGGAGACAGCCCCGCCGGCTCCGTTCACGACAGCCCGGTCCCCGCCAGGGGATGCGCCCGCGTTTGTTCTGAAACACAACGGACGGGACACAGCAGCAGGAAAAATCAGAACAGCCATCACAGGGAACCGGGTATCCGTCACAGCAGTCCCGAACGGCGGAAAAAGTGAATGAGAATGAGGAACAGTGCGTCAGCACTGCCCTGCATTCTGTTTTCGGGGGTTCAGCGGCGTGTCATCCCGCACAGACGTCCGGGGATGACAGAAACATCAGTGGCGAAGGTTTCTCAGGTCATCGTCAGACAGGCCGGTCAGTGTCAGGACGGTATGGCGATCCATACCGCTGGCCAGCATCTGCTGCGCCACCTCCAGCTTACCTTCCAGCTTACCTTCCTCACGGCCTTCCAGCTTACCTTTGATGAGTCCCTTTTCCTCACCAATCTGAATACCTTCTTCACGGAGTCGTTGTGCCACGGTCATAATGTTTTCCCTCTGTTGCGGTAATCGCTGTGCCAGCGTATTGATAAAACGGTGATAATCGTCAGTATCACCATCACGGACGGCGTAATTAATCGCCGCCAGCAGGGTCTTTTCCGTAGTGTAGCCTGATTCCAGCTGGCTGACCAGCAGGTCAGTCAGCGTGTCCGTCAGCTCCATCAGGTCACGGCGGATGATATTTTTAAGCAGAAACTCCATCAGCGCCACGCGGCGGTGTCGGAGGATCTCATCATCCGGCACACGGGTGATATCAACCAGCGGAAAATCCCGGCAGTACAGCGCGGCTGCCATTTCCGGATCATCAAACGCGTCCAGCCAGTTCATGGAGAACGGATACGGACTACGTTTCCCGGCATAGAACAGCACCGGGATCACCAGCGGCAGGGTTTTATGCACATCCAGATGGCGCTGCATGGCGGCCACAGAGTACCTTAACATTCTGAAAGTAATATGTTTTTCAGGTCTGCTTTGGTGTTCGATAAGTGCGTATACGTACCCGCTCCCCCGGGTGGTCTCCACTGACCAGAGGATATCACTGATATACGGTTTCAGGTCGGCGTCAACAAACGAGGTGGACTCCAGCTGCAGGGTGTCCAGATCGCAAATCGCCAGCAGGGCCGGAGGCAGGTGCAGGTTAAGGAAGTCGCGGGCGGCCTCCGGCTGTGACATAACTATTTTGAAAAAAGCGTCGTGCGCGTGTGACGTACCTGAATTATCCATAACGGTCTGTGACGGGTGAATGATGCGTGATCCTACCACAAAAGAGCGCGGGCGGGCCGCTTCACAACGAACAAACCATCCCGTGAATGAAACGATGATGACAACGACCCGCTCACGCCAGCCGGATTATATATCATCGTTCTGGCGGATAAGCTCTTTTTCCTCCGGAACGTAACGCAACTGTTCATCCGCCTCATCAGTGCTGTCGCAGATACGGCTGAGTGCCGCCATCACGCTGTAATCCGTATCACCCCGTTCGACGGCCAGACCGGTGATTTTTCTTTTCAGGGCAGACAGTGAACGTCGCTGCCCTGCTGCCGGACGTTTTTCACTCACCGGACACCTCCCGCATCCCGCAGCTTGTTCGGCACCATCCAGCGCTCCAGCTCACGGACAGGCGCACACGCCTCCCATCCCGACAAGCTGGCTTCATACACTACCCGCCACAACGGGACGTCCTGCCACAGCCCCCGCTCAAATCCGGCCAGTGACGGAAAACGTTCGCTCCAGCGCCAGAACAGACTCTCCAGCTCGTAATCCGGTACGTCACTGCCCGACCAGCGCGACAGCCAGCTACCCACTGTCTCCGGGGTATGAAAGGCCAGTTCGATTTCGGCCTGCCCGACACGCGCCTGGTACGCACTTTCCCGGCTCACCGCCTCGCGGTGCAGCTGGCGGGAGTATTTCTGCTCCTTCAGCAACATTTTCTGGCGATCTCTTTCACCGGCACGGAACCGCACGGACGGAAAAAGCCGGTCGCCCGCATCAGACGGCAGCGGCAGGCAACAGATTTCACCCCGGCTTTCAATCAGCATATCAACAGCATTCAGCCACTGCGACCGGCTGCCGCGCAGCGCGTCCGCCGTCAGCGTCGGGGAGAACAGGCGAAGTTCATCCAGACTCACACGGCGGCGACCGCTGAGAAAGCGGAAAAAGGCCGTCGCATACGGGTACGCGGCCAGCCTGCTCCTGCGCTGGCGGCGGTTTTCCGTCTCCGTGGCGGCTTTCAGGGCAGCCTGACACACCGGACTGAGCGGCACCAGGGCACGACATTCACTCTTCATACAGCCCCCTCCCCCGTCAGCATCGCAAGGATATAACAAAGGTTATATCCTTCGTCATCCAGTGTTGCCGCCAGACGCAGGGCGGCGCTGAACATTTCCGGAGCAAACTGCGGGCAGTCACGTACACACGTCACCGAACGCCCGTCAGCGGAAATGAGCAACAGCAGCCAGTGGTCGCTGACTTCTCCGGGGCTGCACAGGGCAAAACGGAAACGTCCGTGCCCGGGGGCAAAACGTACCTGTACCGGAAACAACCCGCCATATTCACCGGCATACTCACCATTCATATCCCATGATTCCGGGACTGCCAGCATCACCATTACGGCATGTGTCAGGTTACGACGAAATTCATGTCCCGCCTCGCGGCACAGTTCAAAGTCTTCGGCTGTCATACAGGCAAGGTCTTCCGGGGTATATTTAGTTTTCATACGTATATCCTTGATACCGCCGCCCCGATCAGGGGCGGCGTGGCGTTAACATTTATCAGGCTGCATCCGGCAGGTTGTTACGGATATCTGCATCAGACCCCGCATTTTCTGCATCAGTCACGGTATCCGGCGCATCAGAATCGCTGCTTTGTGCATCAGGTGCACACATCCAGACAGGTACCCAGCGGTTGCCCCGCATTTTGTCTTCAGCCAGTTCAGCCGCGTCGCCTTTCTTCATTTTCTCCGCGTCCCGCGCTGCTCCGGTCAGTCCGGCCTCATTCAGCGCGGCGATGATTTGCGGCTTTTTAAGGCTGCCGAAGAAATTTTCCTTCGTCGGCTGCCACCAGTCGCGCATATGGAATCCGAGGGCAGTTTCCAGCCTGTCCAGCGGACTGCGGGTGGTGCCGCCTGTACCACGCGTCTGCATACCGTCAAGGCTGCATGCGGTACAGAAACTGAGCAGGGCGGTAAGGTCTGTGGCGCTGAGGGTGAAAAAGGTGGTGAAATCCTGTGACCAGTCCTCCGGCAGCAGGGCTTCCAGTCGTTTTCCTTCCTGCATCAGGGTCAGAAATGCCATGCCCTCTTTACCGGACGGGGCGGTATTCGTCAGGGAGTAGTGCTTACAGTCCAGGGAAATTTGCGCGGGTCGGTTATACGCGCCGCTACCGAACACGTTCAGGCAGAGAGTCCATGCCAGAAGCGCCAGGGATTTTTCCGGCTGCTGCATCAGTGCCACCTGGACTGCCAGCGTCCGCTCCGCACACATTCTGGTCAGCAGGGGTACACTGATTTCGTCCACAGGCTCCGGCTGCCGCTCATATACCGGAACCTGAGCGGGTTCATCTTCCGTTTCAGACGGTTCACGCAGCATCACCCCGCGCTGGACACAGATGTCACCGTGACGCCAGGACACCACCACGCCACTTTCCGCGCGCATCTCCGGCGTCCATGCCCGGAGTTGTGCCGAGCATTCGATGGCCTCCATCTCTGACTCCATCGCGTCGGTTTCATCGCTGGCGGTCTGGTTTTCGTCGTACAGTTCCTGCAACTCGTCCAGGCGCTGCTGTTCCTGCTCCGTGTAAACCTCATCAGGCTCGTCCTGAATGCGGTACACTGCGGCATCCTCACCACAGCGGCTGACAGGCTCCATCCGTCCCGCGCACCACGCCCAGCCCTCGGCCTCTTTCAGGCACTCCGCCACCCACTGAATCTTTTCCAGCAGGGCGGTATCCAGCGCCAGCCTGTCCACAAAACCGCCCTGCTCGTCGCTGAACAAATCTGCACGAACTTCATCCGCTGAAAATGCCGCTTCCCCGACAAACCGGAACTTACTGTTATTGTGGGTGGGGACTTCGCTTTCGGTGATCAGATTGCGGATCACCCGTACCTCCGGCTTATTGTTCCAGCTCTCACGACAGGCGGCCTCGTACACCTGCACCTGACGGTCGGGATTGTCTTCCAGCGCCAGCGCCTGACAGTGCTCCGTGGTGATTTTGTCCGCAGCCAGCGCTTCCAGGATAACCGGAGCCAGCCCCGCGAGTTTCAGCATCCGCTGTACGTGGCGGGGCGAATAGCCCAGCAGATCGCCTGTCTGCGCGGGGGTTTTACCTTCCGCTGCCATCGCGCGGAATCCCGCAATCTGTTCGGCAGGGTGCATTTCCAGATGCTGCCCGTTCTCGGTCAGTGAAGCGGCGGTCGCCAGATCATCCGGCACCACCTTCACGCGGACAGGCCAGTCCGGGGTGATCGTGTTCTCAGTGACCAGCAGATTCATCGCCGCCAGACGGCGACCGCCAGCGGCAACGCCGTACAGGCTGTCAGGGAGGGCGTGAACAACCAGATTCTGGAGCAGTCCAATCCCTTTAATGGAATCCGCCAGTTCGCGGACGCTCTCTGCGGAATACGGCACGATACGCACGTTCTGCGGGGATTTGACCAGGGCAGACAGCGGTACGTGCTGCTCTTCGGTCTGCGCCAGCACCTCAGACAATACGGTGTCACTGGCGCTGACGATAGCGGCATTTTTTCCCTTACGGCTGGTTTTTCCTGCGGGTTTTGCTTTAGACTCTGTTACTGACATAGTTAATGCCTCATTTGTATTGATGATTGTCTGCCGGACGTGTTCCCGTCCGGCACCTCTTACGGCTTACTGCGTTTTGCGGATACCGTAGCTTTCGATACAGCGGTTGAGCCAGTACTCGCCTCCCGGTTCAAAATTCCATGTACGCCAGACCATTTCGCCGTCCTTACGCACAACCAGGCGAAAATGCGTTCCCTGATCGTCTTCGATGACGACATTCTGATACTGTGCTGCCACCGCTTCGGCCTGTTCGCGGGTGAACGAGCCATCAGGCAGGGATTTCAGGGGGGGCATGGTGCTTTCGGTCATCGTGTTTCTCCTGTGTAAGCCCCGCCAGACGGGGCTTCAGTGGAAATCAGCGGCCTCGTAGAGTAGGCCTCTGGTTTGAAGTAATCTCCCCAGCGGCCTCTCGTCAAACCGTGCGTGCGGTTTTCCCGCACACGGCTTTCCGACTGCCTTCTTCCTGTAGCGTTACAGCGGCACAGGGCGAGCGTACCGACTTGATTCATCTCCGGTTACCGACAGACTGTATATCTTGAATAGCCCGTGGTACTCGTAGAACCATGACGGCGGGTGGTCCCGCCACCCCTTAGTTCGCTTCTTGTGCTTCTTCCTCAACATGATGCAGAGTGTCCAAGTCGTGTAGTTCGCGATGCTCAAGAAGTGCTTCCTTGAATTACCTGTCTTGAAGTAATTGCCCCAGCCCCGCAGAATCGGATTGACTTTTTCCTTGATGAGCTGCGGTAGATTCCAGTGTTGCCCAGTCCGGACAACTTCCCGAATCTTCCTCTTGATGGATTTCATCGCCTTGGGAGCAGGGTAGTAGTAGGTTTTCAGTTTGCCCGTCAGCTTCGACGGCTGAACTGCAAACCTATGCCCCAGAAAGTCGAACGGCTCTTCCCGGGCGTTCACCACCCTCGTCTTCTGAGCATTGAGTGTCAGCCCAAGTCGGTCCAAAACCTTCTTAGCCTGTTTCAGATAAAATTCTGGATTCTCTTTGCACAAAATCACAAAATCACAAAGTCATCCGCGTACCGCACGATGTGAGCATCATGTGGCCGTTTGCCAAACGACTTCATCTCCCAAGAGTGATCCAGCCAATGCAGGTAAAGATTCGCCAGCAGGGGAGAAATAACCCCTCCTTGCGGCGTTCCGGTGGTTTCCCGCCGGAGACGCATATCTTCCATCACACCAGCCGTCAGCCACATTTCGATCAGTTTCACAACAGACCGATCAATGATCTTGGACCTTACCGACAGCAGCAGCTTGTCGTGCGGGATCGTATCGAAATACGCCTTCAGATCCGCATCAACAACCCAGTGACACTTGAAGTTCAGCCACTTGTAGATTTCGCGCAGGGCTTGCTGGGCGCTCTTGCGAGGCCGGAAGCCATACGAAAAATCCTTGAAGCTCGCCTCGAATACTGGCTCGATGACGAGTTTCACTGCTGCCTGCACTACACGATCTGCAATGACAGGAATGCCCAGCGGTCTTTGCGTTCCGTCGGTCTTGGGGATGTACACCCGTCTGACCGGCATTGGCCTGTACCGCTTTTCGATGAGCCGTGTTCGAATTTCGTCTAGGAACGTAGCCACCCCGATTTCACCTTCGATCACGTCGAAGGTTTGTCGGTCGATGCCTGGGGCACCTTTGTTGGCCCGAACCTGTTCGTAAGCCGACCAAAGCACATCAATTTGGCATACCTTGTCGTACAGCACTCCGAATCTCCGCTTCGGATTCGCCTTGGCTGCCAGGTATAGCTTGCGTTGCAGTACTCGCACACTTTCTAGCGGCGTGTTTATAGCTTTCGCAATCACGCAGTGCCTCCTACAAAATAAGCATGACAGAAGCAGGGGTCCTTCCCTCCGCCGAGGTTATGTTGTCCTCGACATCAGCAGTACTATGACCCCCTCCGACTCCTCTATCCCGCGTTTCTCAGAACTTCGGCGGTTACCTTATATCGTCGATTACACGGTGGGTTAGACCGCGACGGGTAGAGGTCTCGTTCGTTCCGCTCAGTGCTGTGTATGCATCCCATCCTCAATACCCCGAGTTCCTGTCATGGCTTCGTGTGGTTGTTGATCCACCATGACACACTGGCCTTCGTCCCCATTCTAAAGACTCGGCGGAACCACCCTACACCACACTCTCCCAGCATGAATATGTGTCTGACATTTACGAGGCTTGTTCAGGTTCACTTGCGTTACGGGCTGCATACTTGCGCGCTCCCACTGTCTGGGTCGGGGGACACGTTTATCCGGCGTTGCTCCCATGCTTCGGTCGCCCTCCACATGTACGCCATCGCTACGCAGTCAAACTAACCAATTACTGCGGCAGGACTCTCACCTGCAAGACACTGAGCAGCTTTCGAACCGCTCAGAACGGCACATCGTCATCAAAGTCATAAGGTGGTTCAGACGGGTCCGGCGTGACGGGTGCCGGCGGGTTTTTTGTCTGGTTGCTTTTAGCCTTTCCGCGCCCTTTTTTCGCGGCAGCAGCAGGTTTTGCCGCCTGTGATGACGCGGACTGAGCGCCGGAAGACTGATTTCCCTGCGGCTGCTGCTGTGACCAGTCACCGGAGTTCTGTGCCTGACGGTTTCCCAGCATCTGCATGGTGCCCTGTGTGCTGACCACGATTTCAGTGGTATAGCGGGTGACGCCGTTGTTATCGTCCCAGCTACGGGTGCGCAGTTGTCCCTCGATGTAAACCTGTGACCCCTTGCGCAGATACTCGCCAGCCACTTCCGCTAGCTTTCCGAACAGCACCACGCGGTGCCACTCGGTCAGTTCTTTCATCTCTCCGGTCTGCTTGCTTCGCCACGTTTCGGAGGTGGCGAGGCTTAAATGGGCGACTGCGTTGCCGTTTGGCATGTAACGGATTTCCGGCGCATTGCCCAGGAAGCCGATTAAAATGACTTTGTTGATGCCGCGTACTGACATGATAAATCTCCTTAATTCGTTGTTCTGACTTTAAAAACCATCACCCGTTGAGTTTCGGGAGCCGCGGTTTTGACGTTTTGCGGGGACCTGCTGTTCTGTTCCCTCTGGTACTGCCATCACCCGTTTGAGAACCTTCGCCGCAAGGGGCATCACTGCCACGGCCTGACGCACCTGTCCGGGGCAGAACGCAAAAGTTTTTGACGTCTGCGGCAAAAAGTTTTGTGGGCTGTTCATTTCACCCTGGACAGGTGCGGCAGGTTGTGGCTGTATCAGCCCCCGGCGACAGGGGCTTAAACGGGTAACGGCGCCAGAAGCGGAGATGAGCAGGGACCCGCCGCAACGACGAAGAGCGCGTGCGCGAAACGGCGTTGCACCTTACATCCCGGCGTCCTGTTGCCGGGATGCAGGAAGCGCAGGCCACGGCGCGACAGAGACGGCGCGACCGGAACGGTCGCTGCAGGCCGGGGTTTTCATGTATCGGACCGTAGCGGCAGCCCGAAACCGCGCCAGCGGGTTCGGCGGAGACCGGCGGGTGCGTCAGCAGCTGCCTGTCGGAGTCGGGCCTGACGACCGGATGCCTCCAGGCAGCCGGGAGCCGAAGGTGCAACCAGCAGACAGGACAACACTGCAGAAGTCAGAATCAGAGCAGCAGATAAAAAAACAACACCACCACCAGGAACAGTGCCATAACATAAGAAAGAAACATTCCTGAGCCGGACACATCACAAACGGGAAGGGTAACGGGCGACGCGTCAGCGTGGCCCGCTTCCCTTCCGGCAGGTGCCAGCCTGCCAAGGGTTTTCGCGCGGGCTGACAGGCGGCCTCCACCGCCTGCCCCTGTATCACCTGTGTCTGCTGCCCTGAAGGATGTAGTGACCGCCCAGGAAAACAGCCTGCTGAATCACCACAAAATCGCAGATTTCATCAACAATCTGCGCGGTGGTGAGCGGTTTCTGCCCCATCTCACGACGCCGCGCATTAATCACGGCCCTGTAATTGCGCAGAATTTCGCGGGTCAGCACCACGGCAAAAACACATTCACTGTCCGGCACGTCTGTATCCAGCACTTCGCGGATGATTTCTTTAACAGTACGGTACATTTTCTCGTCTCCTTTACAGGGGCGGCATTGCCGCCCCGTCCGTAAATCAGTCCAGTGCCGCGTAAATCGCGTTGCATTCGGGGTGAAATTCGACGTGATTCCATAACTGAGCGTCCCGCATCTGAAAAAGGCGTGTCAGCGCGGCGTTACCGCACTCGTGATGCGTCCACAGACGGCGGTTAACGGCGAGGGTGGTGAGGATAATCCCAGCCGCATCCGCGCTGACGGTACGGTCAAACCAGTTTTCACTGTTAACCAGATGTACAGGCCCGCAGTCCGGCATCATGTAGCCGCCACCGTCCGGCAGGCGGATGAAGTGCCAGAAACCGCCCTCATATCCGGTAATCATTTTTCCGGCCAGCGCGTACACCTGCATTTCTGCAATCATAAAATCATCGCCAAACAGGTACGGCAGAAAAGACAGGCGGTCTGACTCTTCGACGTTAATGATGCGCGCATGTTGCTGATTTGAATGATGCATAAAAACCTCCGTAATCACATTGTCCGCGACACCGGGCGGTGCCGTGCATCCATAACAGCCGGGCGTTAAAGCCGGGGATGCAGGGGCGCAAGGGAAGCCGCAGCCTGACGACACGGCAGACGGAAGCCGGAGGGTGAGGACGCGAAACCTGAGCGGACGAACGACCGGAGGATGACGCCTGACGGGAAGGAAGGACCGGGTGACCGCAGCGTGCATTTTACCCTTGCATCCACGGCAGCCCGGCTACGATGGATGCACGGCACAGCCCGTCACAACACAGAAGCCGCAGAGTGGAAAACCACAAGGCGACGGCCGGGAGGCCTGAGCCGGGTGAATGCGGAGCCGGAAAGGCGACATCATTTTTGCCTGTCATCCCCGGCATCGTCGCAGCCGCCGGCTGAAAAACTAAAAAAGAGAAGGGATTCGCCTCCCCTTCTCTCACCCGTTACCGTTTACAGCTTATCGCTCACCTGGCTGATACTCCGGGCTTCGTTCACCACATCCCGGAGCACGCGGCGGTCAAGCCATCGGCGGACCGGTTCCCCCGGGAAGCGCAGAATATCAGTCATCACAGCACAACCTTCGATATCCTCCTCCTGCTCATTAACCAGCGTCAGCAGTACCGGGCAGAAATGGGCATTGCGGACAAGAATGGCATCCAGCACCTTATCGAGTTCGTCCCCGTCGTCTGCATCGAGCCAGTTCTCATGGTCGTATTCGTCGGCCAGAAGCCGCCAGTTCCCGATGCGCTTTTCCAGCAGACGGGGCACGCCGGACGGCGTCAGTGCCGCCACAATGCGCCGCGCATCCTGGCGGACAATTTCACATACCCGGTCAGCGGATGCTTTCAGGAACGTCAGCAGGTCGGCGCATTCTTCCGTGGTCAGCCATTCCTGTGCATATGGCAGGCGGATTTCGGTACATTCGCGTACCGTGGCAGGG